>DASPWC010000416.1:0-12205 GCA_035622055.1 Xanthobacteraceae bacterium
TTATCCAGTCAAGGTGCGCGACGTTTCGGGCGCCGGCGACACGGTCGCGGCCCTCATGGCGATCTTGCTCGCGATGAAGGCGCCGTTCGATTCCGCCATGCGCGCGGCAAACGCCGCAGCGGCCGTCGTCGTCGGCAAGCGCGGCACGGCGACGGTAACGCTGACCGAACTACGCCACCGTATCCTTCCCTCCGCCTCGCTTGCGCCCGAGGACAAGATCGTATTCGACTGGGCGATGCTAAACGAACGGCTCGCCGAATGGCGGCGTCATGGCCTGCGGGTCGGTTTCACCAATGGCTGCTTCGATCTGTTGCATCGCGGCCATGTCAAGCTGTTGGCCGAAGCGCGTACCGCCTGCGACCGTCTTGTGGTGGGTCTCAACAGCGACGCCTCGACCACGCGGCTCAAGGGCAAGGGACGGCCGATCAATCCGGCCGAAGGACGCGCCGAAGTACTGGCGGCGCTGGAGGCCGTCGACCTTGTCGTCGTTTTTGACGAGGACACGCCGCTCGAATTGATCAAGCGCGTGCGGCCGGCGGTGCTCGTGAAGGGCGCGGATTACAGCCGCGACCAGGTGGTCGGGCGCGAGGTGGTGGAAAAGGCGGGTGGCGACGTGATCCTCGTCGATCTGGTGCCAGGTCACTCAACCACCGCGATGGTCGAGCGTGCGCGGCCGGTGAAAGAGCCGGCGGAGGATTGAACTCGGTGCGGACCGTTCGAACCGTTTCGTGCGAGCGATAGACCGTGAGCGGCGTTTCACTCATTTCAGTCATTGTCACGACCTTTAATCGCGAAGATGCGCTCAATGCCGCCTTGCGTGCGCTTTCACGTCAGTTGGACCGGAATTTCGAGATCGTGATTGCCGATGACGGTTCTCGGGCGGATACCGCTCGCCTGGTTGAAAGCTGGACGCCGCGCCTCCCGGTGCCACTGAAGTACGTGCGCCATGAGCATCGCGGCTTCCGCGGCGGCGAGATCCGCAACCGCGGTATACGTGCGAGTAGCGGCGGGCTTTGTATTTTTCTCGATGGCGATTGCCTGGCAAGGCCCGATTTCATTGCGCTCCACCGGCGACTCTACGAACCGGGCTGGTTCGTGGCGGGCAATCGCATTCTCTTGTCGCCCGAGCTTACGCAGGCCGTGCTGGCTCGGGGACTTGAGGTCGAGACGTGGAATTTCACCATGCTGTTGCGCGGGCGGCTGAGCGGCGGTGTGAACCGTCTCATGCCGGCACTGCATCTGCCGCTGGGGCGGCTACGTAAGTTGCATGCTCGCGATTGGCAGGGCGCAAAAACGTGTAATCTCGCTGTGGCGCGTAGTGATCTCGACCGCGTAGATGGATTTGACAACGCTTACGCCGGCTGGGGACTGGAGGATTCCGATCTCGTGGTGCGGCTTCTGCACGCCGGCGTGCGGCGCAAAGACGGACGATTCGCGACCGGCGTGCTGCACCTGTGGCATGCGCAGAACGACCGCTCGCAATTGGCTGCGAACCGCGAAAGACTTGAAGAGACGATCGGCAGCTCTCGTATATATGCTCTGCGAGGCTTGTCCGCGCTTTGTGCCGACGACGAGACGCCCGCGCGGCAGTCCTCGATGGCCAAGCAATGAACCCGGTTCTGTTGCCGCCCAATTCGCGCGTCCTTGTTGTCGTCTTGCGCCGGCTGGGCGACGTGTTGCTGACGACGTCGCTTATTCGCAGCATCAAAGCGGCGTATCCGCAAGCGTCGATAGACGCGCTCGTCTTTGCGGGCACCGAGGGAATATTGGCCGGGAATCCCGATCTCCGGGAAATCATTGCGATTCCGCAACGGCCCGATTTCGGCGAAGCCCTTTCGCTGATGATACGATTGTTCCGCCGCTACGATCTCGCCTTGTCGGCACAAACCGGCGATCGTCCGACCGCTTTGGCTGTGATCGCCGGCCGGCAAAGCGCCGGCCTTGTCGAGCCGGGCGGAGCGTCCAGCTTCGTTAAACGAATCGTACTGAGCCGTTCGTGCGTCAGCGACCGCCATCGGCATCGCGTTGCGGACATTTTGAGCCTGGCAAGCTTGCTCGGGATTGCGCAGCGCGCCGAAATTGTCTGTTCTGCGGAAGTTGCAAGCCCGCGACTTGCGCCGCCACCGCCATATGCGGTGGTGCATGCGGCACCGATGTTTGTTTACAAGCGCTGGACGGGCGCGGGTTGGCGGGCGCTCGCGGCGGCGCTTCGCGAGCGCGGCTTCGCCGTTGCGGTTACCGGTGCGCCGGGCGATCGCGCCTATCTCGACGACGTTTTGCGCGATGCCGATGTTGTGCGCCTTGACGGCAACCTCACATGGCCAGAGCTGTCAGCGCTTCTCGCCGGCGCTGCCGTCTATATCGGCCCGGACACCGCGATCACGCATCTTGCCGCCGCGACCGGGACACCGACGGTGGCACTTTACGGGCCCACCGATCCGCGACTGTGGGGTCCGTGGCCGTTCGGCGGACTCGACCGGCCGTGGGACGCAGCCGGCACGATCCAGCGGCGGCGCAATGTCTGGCTGGTACAAAATCCGCTGCCCTGCCTGCCCTGCCAATTGGAGGGCTGCGAGCGCCGGCTCGACAGCCATAGCCAATGTCTCGACGAACTTTCAGTCGAGCAAGTTCTTTCTGCGGTCGATCAGGCATTGAAGCACGATCGCGCAGAATGGGCGCCGGACTTCCGAAGCGATCACCTTCAAACGACGGCAAGCTGAAGCGCCACGCCGCTCGATTCAATTTGAATCGGTTGTGCGCTAGTACAGCGGCGGCTGCCTGGGAGCAGTCGGACGTCCGAGCGTGCCCGTTATCACGTCAAACGGAGTATAGGTTTGGGCGGCGCAGGAGTCCGTTTCTACGGCGTACCGGCCATCGACCACGACATCGTTCTGAATGAAGATCGCGTAAGTCCGCACATGCCCGTGGTCGGTAAAATGCACGCAGGCCAGCCAGCTCCAGCCTTTGAAGGAGTGGACCCAGCGCAGCCCCGAAATCTCGAAATCCTCATAGGAAGCGCGCTCCGTCATCGCCGAAGCGAGATATTGAGATGCCAGCGAAGCGTAAGCCGGTTGCGTCGGGGGCGGCGTTTCACTCGGTTGCGCAAGCTGGGCGCATCCCGGCAGGAGAACGAGCATGAGCGCGCACAGGGGGCGCGAGGTTGCGTTGCACAGGGAGATGGCAATCCCGCGTATGGGAAACAAAGACCATAGTCCCGCCACGAATGCTGTCCATTTGGAGACGTGCTCGGCCGGTTCGTGAGCTGGCAGCCGGCGTCGAGAGGTGGGGCGCGCCGGGTAAGAGGTTGCAAAATCAAAGCCACTCATAGCGACACCGCTGACGGCACGCCGAGCGATTGCAGACGCGTTTGATACCGTTTGATGTAAGCTTCGAGCACTTCTAAGAGTCCTGCAGCGGATATGATCGACAAGCGGCTCCTCACGGCGACAACCCTGCTCGGTCTTGGACTGGGTCTCGCGAGCTGCGGCGGTTATGTCGCGGATCATTGGCCACATTGGGCCGGCGGATTGCCTGACGATGTCCCGCCGCGTCCGGGCACCCCGGGCTACGCCGATTTCATTGCGCACGGCCAAGCCGACCAAGGCCCAGTAAATTCCGCGGCCTCGCAACAGCCTGCCGCGGCTACGGCTCAGACAAAGGCTCAGAATCCATCCGCCCCCGCGCCCAAGCCCGTAACGCCGGCGGCTCAGGCGCAGGCTGCACCGCCTCCGCCCGTCAGCGCCCGTCCCGAAGATCCCAGCGTCCTGAAAGGCGGCGGCCTGTACTGACCGCATCAGGCGACGCCGGCGCGCAGCAGATCGTGGAAATGCACGATACCGACCGGCCGATCTGCCTCCACAACAATGAGCGCGGTGATCTTCGACGAGTTCAATAGCTGCAGCGCTTCGCTTGCCAGCTGATCGGAGCGGACCGTTTTTGGCGACGCGGTCATGACCGCGTCCACGGGCGCCTGCAACAAGTCGGCGCGCATATGACGGCGCAAGTCGCCGTCCGTGATTACGCCGGCAAGCTTTCCGGACGGCTCCGTAACGGCGACACAGCCAAATCCCTTGGCGGACATTTCGACAATCGCTTCGGACATCGGTGTTCCGCGTTTGATCAGCGGCACCGCCGCGCCGGGATGCATGACGTCCCGCACGAACTTCAACGCTGCGCCCAGCTTGCCGCGCGGGTGAAAGACCCCGAAATCGAGTGCGGTAAAGCCGCGGCTCTCCAAGAGCGCGATCGCCAAGGCATCGCCAAGCGCCAATTGCATCAACGACGACGTTGTCGGCGCCAGATTGTGCGGGCAGGCCTCGCGCGCCGCCGGCGGGGCCAACACGATGTCGGCCGCTTTTCCAAGCGTGCTGTCGAGATTGACCGTCACGGCTATCAGCGCGATGCGGAAGCGCCGCGAATAATTTATCAGGTCTTTGAGCTCCTCCGTCTCGCCCGACCATGACAAGGCCAGCATCACGTCGTCGGAGGTAATCATGCCGAGATCGCCATGGCTGGCATCCGCGGCATGCACAAAGAACGCAGGCGTTCCCGTCGAGGCAAGCGTGGCCGCGATCTTGCGCGCGACATGGCCGGATTTGCCCATTCCGGTCACAATCACTCGGCCGCGCGCGGTACGGATGGTTTCAACCGCGGCAGCGAACGGGGCCGCAAGTCCGTCGGCCATCGAAGCCGCGAGCGCGGTCAGTCCCTCCGACTCCGTTTCGAGCGTGCGCAACGCAGATGCAAGGTGAGGATTCGCAGCCGGTTTCGGCTTCCTGGCGTCAGACGCGCTCATATGTGCCTGTCCCCATCCGAATTCCGCGACTAAGTATAAGCGGTGATTGGGGCAGTACCGAGCTTATTTGCCCCAAGCAGCCAACGCATCCGCAAAGGCGCGATCGCCGGATGGCCCCTTTTCCATCGCGAGAATGGCGCGCCCGCCATTGTTATACACGATGGGGATGTCGAACCACGGCCTGTCTTTGAGAAGCTGCAAGTTGCGTTGCACGTCGGCGTCGACGGCCGACAAGCCGATCAAAAAGAAACCGTTGGTCACTTTGACCGCAAGGCCCGCAAGCGGCACGCCGCGCGCTTGCTCGGACTCTTTCATCAGGACTCCCGGCACATTGGCAACGCCGCCGCCAGCAAAATCCGGCGGCAGATTAAATGTGATTTCGATCGTATGACTTGCGGGCAGTGCCTGGTCGGTGTTACGGCGCAGCTTCCAGGTCACGCTCATATTCCGTTCAGGAATCGTGACGTCGGCGCGTACCTGAACCTCAGGCGCGAGTCCGCTGCCTGGAGAGACCGTTTCCGTACGCCAGACTGCCGAGCCCACATATTGTTTTCCTTGCGGATTGCTCGGATCTTCCTCGTAAAGCACGACCCGCTGCGCCGTCGCCGGCACGTTCTGAGCGTTGGGTGCCGCGGCGGGCGGTTGTCCTGTTTGCTCCTGCTGCGGTACGCGTCCGGGGAATTTCGGCTCTGCCGTCGGCTGCTGGGCGACGGGCGTTGGTTTCGACCGCAAGCGAGAAACGTAGGAATAAAGCGCCGTGATGTTGGACCACTGCCAGTAAGCCGCCGTGGCGAGGCCGGCAAAAATGGCCAGCACGACGATAAGTTTGACTAACCCGCGATAGGACCGCGGTGGACGCGGCGCGGGGTAGTGGTCTTCCGGCTCCTGGGAGCGCTGACGCGGCCGCCTTACAGGAGCGATCCGTTCCTCGTCGTCGTGGTCGTATGACGGTTCGAGCCCACGCATCGGTGGCGACAAATTGTCGAGAAGATCGGAAGACCTGTCGTTTTCCGATTGCGGCTCGATGCTGTCCTGGTGCCAGGCTTCGTCTGCGTCCGGAAATTCGGCCGGCGGCGCGCCGGATTGGACATCGCGCATGTCAGGCGTCGGCGGTGAGGAACGGTTGCCCGTCGCCTCGAGATCGTCCGTCGCGACGCTGCGAACGCTCCTAAATTCTTCACGCGCGGCCGGGGCGGCTCGAGCGCCGAGCAGTCGGCTGCGCGCGCTGGTTTGAACCTCGGAATGTTCAGGTTCGCTCGGTGCCGGTTCGCTTGGTTTGCGCAGCGGCGGCGGCTCGTATCTCGCCGCTTCGGATAACTTGTTGTCCGGGCGCGATGAGGGCGGAGGCGCAGGCATGCCGGTGGAAGGACCGCTCGGGCGATCGCGCCACGCCGAAGGCACCGGCGGAGGAGCGGGCGCACTCGAGCGACCGGGGAAGCTCGGAGAACGCGGAGCAGGTGTGGGAGGCCGCGGTTCCGTTCGCGCTTTACGCACCGATTCGGCCTCGACCTTGCGGATTGCGTCCTCTAAGGCCAAACGCTCACGGGTGATCTCTGCCTCCGACAGAGGTGGATTGACGCCGCGAAGCTGCGAAACCAGCGCGGTACGGGCGCGTTCATAGAGCGTGCGGCGGGCTTCGGCCGTGCTGGTGCCGAGCCCTTCCACGGCGCGCGTTATGAGCGGATGATAGTCAGCCATCTTTTCAGTTTACGCTGGGCTTGCAGAAGTTGCATCCTATGCTTCAAACGGATTTTGCATCAGAATCGTGTCCTCGCGTTCGGGGCTGGTGGACAGGATGGCCGCTGAGCAGCCGATCAGCTCTTCCAGGCGGCGAACATATTTGATTGCTTGGGCGGGAAGGTCGGCCCAAGAGCGGGCGCGGGCGGTCTTTTCCCGCCATCCTTCGATGGTTTCGTAGATCGGCTTGACCCGCGACTGGGCGTGCTCACTGGCCGGCAGATAATCGATCTCGCGGCCGTCCAGCTCGTACCGGACGCAGACCTTGATCTCGTCGAAGCCGTCCAGGATGTCGAGCTTGGTCAGCGCCAAACCCTGAATGCCGCTTGTCCGAACGGTCTGGCGCACCAGAACCGCATCAAACCAGCCGCAGCGCCGCGGCCGGCCGGTCACGACGCCAAATTCCTTGCCACGCTCACCGAGCGTTCGGCCGATCTCGTTAATTTGCTCGGTGGGAAACGGTCCGGCGCCGACGCGCGTCGTGTAGGCCTTGCAGATGCCGAGCACATATCCGATCGCGCCGGGTCCCAATCCCGATCCGATCGCGGCTTGAGCGGCGATCGTATTCGATGACGTGACGAACGGATAAGTGCCGTGGTCGATGTCGAGAAGCGCTCCCTGCGCGCCTTCGAACAGAATCCGCTTGCCTTCGCGGCGCCGGTCGTCAAGCAGCGCCCACACCGAATCCATATAAGGCAGGACTTTTGCGCTGATCGCGGCAAGTTCGTCGTAAAGGGCGCGGGGCGCGACCTCGTTCATGCCAAGCCCGCGCCGCAGCGCATTGTGATGCGCAAGCAGCCGCCCAATCTTGCCGTTGAGCATTTGCAAATCGGCAAGATCCATAAGCCGAATGGCGCGCCGGCCCACTTTGTCCTCGTAGGCCGGACCGATGCCGCGGCCCGTCGTGCCGATCGCCCTTTTGCCGGAGGCCCGTTCGCGCGCGACGTCGAGTTCCTGATGCAGCGGCAGAATGAGCGGTGTGTTCTCGGCAATCCGCAAATTGTCGGGCGTAACCGTGATGCCCTGCTTTTCAAGCTGCGTAATCTCTGAGAGTAGCGCACGCGGATCGAGCACAACGCCGTTGCCGATGACCGAAAGCTTTCCGGGGCGCACCACGCCCGAAGGCAGTAGCGAAAGCTTATACGTGGTGCCGTCGATGACCAGCGTATGCCCGGCATTGTGTCCGCCCTGGAAGCGGACGACGATGTCGGCTTGTTCCGACAGCCAGTCAACAATCTTGCCCTTGCCCTCGTCGCCCCACTGGGAGCCGACCACGACAACATTTGCCATGAGGAAAGGTCCCCAATAGGGCGGTGACACCTCGGATGGATCGGATACCGGCCGCAGCCGACCGTTCCGATACTGGATGCCGCCTCGGGAAGCAAGGAAAACCGGCTGCGCCGGCCAGGGAAAATCCGCTCCAAGGCTTTGGTTTTACGAAAAGTTTGCCGTTACCCCTGCCTTGAAGCATGCGATGCGACCGGCCGCGGGCACACGGCCGGATCCGTGGGCCCGCGAGACGGATTGTCGCAGCAAGAAGGATTGACTGATCAACTCGCAAAATGGGCTCGGCTCAGAATTGCAGCGGCTTGACCTGCTGGACGTTCGGAATTTGCCGGACTTTGATGAGAACGTCGGCCGGAACCGTGCCGTCGATTTCGACCAGCGCGATGGCGTTGCCGCCGGCCGACTCGCGTCCGAGGTGGAAGGTCGCGATATTGATGCCGGCTTCTGCAAGCATTGTCGCGAAGCGGCCCACGAATCCGGGTTTGTCCTGATTGGTCACGTAGAGCATCGACGGGGCGAATTCCGCGTCCATCCGGATGCCCTTGATGTTGACGATGCGCGGCCGGCCATCAGCAAAGACGGTGCCCGAAACCGAGCGCGTTTGCCTGTCGGTGACCACGGTGACCGTGACGAGGCTGTCGTAGTCGCCTTCGGCGTCCCGCCGGGTCTCTTCCACCACGATGCCGCGGTCCTTGGCGACAATCGGCGCCGAGACGACGTTGACGTCTTGTAGTATCGGCCGCAGCAGTCCGGCGACGGCCGCCGAAGTCAGCGCTTTGGTGTTCATTTGGGCGACCGCGCCCTCATAAGTAATCCGGACCTGTTTGATACCGCTTTCAGTGAGTTGTCCGGCAAACGAACCGAGCCTTTCCGCAAGCGCGATAAAGGGCTTTAGTTTCGGCGCCTCTTCGGCGCTGATCGAGGGGAAGTTGACGGCGTTCGATATGGCGCCGCGCAAAAGGTAATCGGACATCTGCTCGGCAACCTGGAGCGCGACGTTTTCCTGCGCTTCCATCGTCGATGCGCCAAGATGCGGGGTGCAGACGACGTTCGGCGCGTCGAAAAGCATGCTGTGCGTGGCCGGTTCTTCGCGAAATACGTCAAGCGCGGCGCCTGCGACATGTCCCGATTTAAGTGCCTCGGCGAGAGCCGCGTCGTCGATGAGCTCGCCGCGCGCGCAATTGATCAGCCGCACGCCCGTTTTGGTTTGCGCCAATGTTTCGGCATTGACGATGTTGCGGGTTTTATCGGTAAGCGGCGCATGCAGCGTGATGACATCGGCGCGCCGCCACAACTCGTCGAGTTCGACTTTCTCGACGCCGAGCTTCAGTGCGCGCTCGTCGGACAGGTATGGATCGTAGGCGACGACTTTCATCTTTAAGCCGAGCGCCCGGTCGGCGACTATCGAGCCGACATTGCCGCAGCCAACAATGCCTAACGTTTTTCCGAAGATTTCCACGCCGAGGAACCTGTTTTTCTCCCATTTTCCGGCGCGTGTCGAACTGTCCGCTTCCGGAATCTGCCGCGCCAAAGCGAGCATCAGCGTGATCGCATGTTCGGCTGTCGTGATCGAGTTGCCGAAGGGCGTATTCATCACGATGATGCCGTGAGCTGTTGCCGCCGCGATATCGACATTGTCGACGCCGATTCCGGCCCGTCCGATCACTTTGAGGTTCTTGGCCTGCTCCAGCATCTTGGCGGTGACTTTGGTGGCGGATCGGATCGCCAGCCCGTCGAAACTGTTGATCGTCGCGGCAAGCTTGTCCTTGTCCTTGCCGAGATTGGGCTGGAAATCGACCTCGATTCCGCAGTTCTTGAAAATCGCCACCGCGGCCGCCGAAAGCGCATCGGAAATGAGAACTTTGGGCGGCATCTCGTCCTCTCAAGCCGTGACGCGGCGCCGCAATCTATGCGGCCGCGGCAAGCGCCGCCTTGGCATTGGCGTAGGCCCAGTCGAGCCACTGCGTGAGCGCCGCGATGTCGCTCGATTCGACCGTCGAGCCGCACCAAATGCGCAATCCCGAAGGAGCGTCGCGATAGGCGTCGATATCGTAGGCGACGGCCTCCTTCTCGAGCGCGGCCGCGATGGCTTTGATGAAATCCGTTTGCGCCTCGGCGGGAAGCCTAGTCACGGCCGGGTCGACGACCTTGAGGCATACCGAGGTGTTGGAGCGCAACGCTGGATTGCGGGTGAGAAAATCGATCCAAGACGCGCGCGCCACCCAGTTGGAAACGACCTTTGCATTCGCATCGGCGCGCGCATGCAGCGCCCGCAACCCGCCGATCGACTTGGCCCATTCCAACGTGTCGAGATAATCCTCGACGCACAGCATGGATGGTGTGTTTATGGTTTCGCCCTGAAAAATCGCTTCGTTGAGCTTGCCGCCCTTCATCATGCGGAAAATCTTGGGCAGCGGCCACGGCGGCGTGTAAGTTTCAAGCCGCTTCACCGCGCGGGGCGACAGGATCAACATCCCATGCGCGGCTTCGCCGCCCAGCACCTTTTGCCAAGAGAAAGTCACGACATCGAGCTTCGGCCAGTCCAATGGCTGGGCAAACGCGGCGGATGTCGCGTCGCAGATGGCAAGTCCGGTGCGGTCGGCCGCGATCCAGTTGGCATTCGGTACACGGGCGCCTGAAGTCGTGCCGTTCCAGGTGAACACGATGTCGCTCGCGGGATCGACCGAACTTAGATCCGGCAGTTCTCCATACGGGGCGCGCAACACCCTCAGATTCTTCAACTTGAGCTCTTTGGCGACGTCGTTGACCCAGCCCTCGCCGAACGATTCCCATGCCAGCATCGTCACTGGCTGTGCGCCGAGTAGCGACCAGAGCGCCATTTCGATGGCCCCTGTATCTGACGCCGGCACGATCCCGATGCGATAATCGGCCGGCACCTGCAAGACTTCGCGGGTGAGGTCGATCGCGCGCTTAAGCTTGGCTTTGCCGGGTTTTGACCGGTGGGAACGGCCAAGAAGCGCGCCGGAGAGGTTTTTGAGGCTCCAGCCAGGGCGCTTGGCGCAGGGGCCGGACGAAAAATGCGGCACGACGGGCCGCACGGAGGGCGTCGCTGACGTCATGGCCTATCCTTCCAGATAGTCGCCCCTCGGTGGGGAGGGGTGTCCCGGCGCCGCAAATAAGGGGGCTAGGGAGCCGCGTCAAGCCGAACGGCTGCAGGCTAGAACGTTGTCAGAATTTGAAGCCGGCGCCGCCCCGCACCGTCATGATCGAGGCGGTAATGTTGGAGATCGGCGCGAATTGAACGTATTCGAATTCGCCGCGCAGGAAGAGGTTGGCGGTAAGTGCAACGTCCAGACCGCCGCCGATGGAGAAGCCGTAAAGGACTACGCCGCTACCCCCAGTGCTGTTGGGGAAGGAAAAGTCGACGCAGGTCGCGGAAGGGGCGCATGGTAATGTCGTGGGCGGGGTCGCTTGCTGCCCCGACACGAGCGTTCCAACCGTGTAGTTGCCGTGCGCGAGGGCAACGCCGGCAAAGCCGTAGGGCAGAAAATCCCCGAGGATCCACCCGGCCCGTGCCCGCAACGAGCCATAGTCGCTAATGCTCACTGAGCCATTGGCGGCAATGTTGACGCTGTCCGTATTCCCGCCGGCTGGGACGACGAGGCTAATCGGTGACGAATTGGCAACAATTGTGAACGGCGAGTGCGTGTAGTTGGCTTCGATGCCGAGGATCAAGTCCTGCCATTGCGAGTTGTAGCCGACAAAGCCGCCGAATCCCGCGACATTGGTGCCCGCATTGCGCAGGACCTGGAAGCTGGAGGGCATGGATTCCGATTCCAGCTCGAGATCGCGCAGGCTGAAGCCCACCAGCGGGTCGGAAGCTTTGGAAAAATCGCCGAGCGCGTCGCTGTAGCCGGCCTGTCCGCCGAAATAAAATCCGGCCCAGCGCGTGAAGGTCGCCGGACCGACGGTCAGCGGGGCAGGCGGGATGTAGGGGTTATAGTCCGCCGCAAACGCGCTCGGCGCGAATGCAAGCAAGGTGACGGCGCAGAGGAGCCAACGCATCAGCCGCGCCCCGTCGTGCTCGGTATGGCTGTCGCAGAGGCTCGGAGAAGGATGGTGGCACTGGCCATGCTTTCACCTTTGTCCCGACGCGTTCATGATTCACGCGTGTCGGCGGTCAGGTGAAAGTTAGTCACCAATACTTAAGCAGTTCTTAACCTTAACTTTTAACCATTGCAGCCTGCGACCACTCGATGACCGCTGCATTTTCGCGGCAGCCAGCGCGAATGGGTCGGTCGAAAATTACTCAGGCGGCGTCCGGTAACTTTCCGTTAATTTTTATGTTCGAGGCCGCGCTGCGGCCAAAGGCGGTCAGTCTTCGCCTTCATGAAGCTCACCGATATGGTGCTGCGCATAGAGCTC
>DASPWC010000417.1:0-3532 GCA_035622055.1 Xanthobacteraceae bacterium
CACCGTCGCGGCCGCCACGGTTCGGCGCGCTGCGCCAGGCGATATAGCCCGACAGCGCACAAAGAGCGAAAATCAGCGTCCAGGCCGGACCAAACATCCAGCCCGGCGGCTGCCAACTCGGTTTGTGCAGGCTGACGTACCAGGAGCCAAGATTGGTCATCAGCGCGCCGATCGCGGCAACGGCGGTTGCCGCTAGCGCAGCGACCAGAATTGGTTTCCACTGTTGCGCGCGATCTTCAGTCATGCTGCGACCAGACCGGCGAGGTGGGCGATGTTTTTGCAGAGAATGCGCATATGGGTGAATGGGCGCGCGCGCACGAGTTCCTTGTTCATGTATGCGTCCCAAGTGAGTTGCTGAACGTCTGGATCGCGGCAAATGCTGACAAAACGTTCGCGCCGTGCGTCACTGACGTACCAGAAGCGCTGCATCAAACCGAGAATCCAGAACACCCCGCCGTGGATGCGCATGAAGCGCCGACGCGCGTCGCGGAGCGCGCGAGGGTCATTGGTTTTGCAAAATTCGTCGATCGCCTGGGCGGCAAATCGGCCGCCGGTCATCGCGTAGAAAATTCCTTCGCCCGACGCGGGCGCGACCACGCCGGCGGCGTCGCCGGCAAGCACGACGTCGCGACCGTTATCCCAACGCGGCAGCGGACTCAGCGGGATCGGCGCGCCTTCGCAACGGATCGTTTCGGTATCGTCGAGATCCGTCGCCTTACGCAATGCCGCGACTGCTTTGCGCAACGCAAAACCCTTGTGTGCCGACCCGACGCCTACGCTGGTGGTAACACCGTGCGGGAAGATCCAACCGTAAAAGTCCGGTGAGATTTCGCCCCGGTAATACACGTCGCACCGCGAGCCGTCGAAATCGGTGATTGCTTTTCGCGGTGATCTGATGATCTCGTGGTACGCGAAGACATATGGCATACGGTCGGCGCCGCAGATTGTCTGTTGCGCCACGGCCGACAACGCCCCGTCTGCGCCAATCACAGCTCGGGCGCGGACGCGCTCGGGCGCCCTGCCGCTTCCCTGATAGATGACGACGGGGGCACCGTCGGTGTCGCGAGCGAAACTCTTAAATGTGCCGATCCGCCGCTGGGCGCCCGCTGCTGCCGCCCGTTGACGCAACCACTCATCAAACGCTTCGCGGTCGACCATGCCGACAAAACCACCGTCGATCAGCATATCAACTTGGCGCTTCGACGGAGCGACGATCCGCGCCGATCTCGCGCGCGCAACGAGTAAACTCGCAGGAATGGCAAATTCCTCGATGAGACGGGGCGGAATAGCGCCGCCACAAGGCTTGATTCGACCGGCGCGATCGAGCAGCAGCACCGACCGGCCGCGCTCGGCAAGATCGGTTGCCGCTGTCGCGCCGGCGGGGCCGCCGCCGACCACCACTGCATCGAAAGTTTCGAGACGGCCGCGCATGATCAACCTCGACCCGCTTCGGAAATTGCCAAGCCACGATCGAAACGCGGAGCAGTCTCGCCGCCGCTGTAGAGTCGCATGGCGAGAAACGCCGAAACAAGGAACAGTAAGGCGTCGCCCGCGAAGGTCAGAGCGTAGGCCGAAGTGGTGGAGCCGATGGCGAAACGGGCGAAGTCTATCGCGAGCGTGCCGATAAAGCCTCCCAAGCCAAAGGCGATCGCCTGCGCCGCGCCCCACAATCCCATTCGGATTCCCTCGCGGGACGTTTGCCCGGCACCCGCAAGCGACATCATCGAGCCGATTGCGGCAACCGCGTAAACGCCGTTGCTTAGTCCGAGCGCGAATACGGTCGCGCGCAGCGGCCACGCCGGTGCAGACAAACTGGCCGCCATCAAGCCAAAAAGCGCCGCAGCCGACCCGACACAGCCGCTCATTGTCCAGGTTTGCATTGAAACGGTCCGCCGGCGGCCGAAAAAACCCGCACCGATTCCTATGAGAATCATGCCGGCGAGTGTTCCGCTATGTTGAATGCCAGCCAGTGTCGTCGATTCCCCCAGGGTGAAACCGAAGACGGAGCCTGCAAACGGTTCAAGAATTAGCTCGGGGGCGCTGTAGGCCAACATGGAAACAGAGACGAAGACCGCGAAGCGGCGCGCCCGTGGTTCGTGCCAGACTTCGGTCAGCGCGGGGAAGAACTTGCACGGTGGCGTGGTCGCCGTTGCAGGCACATCCGGCAGCGATCCTTCGACACGCCAGATGGATATCGCCGTGATTGCCATCGCGGCGGCCGATACGCCGGCGGCGACAGCGACGAGGCGCCCCGGAGAATAAGGATCGAGCAAATGTCCCGCTATCGCCGTGGTCAAAATGAACCCGGCGATCATCATGACCCATACGATAGTAGCCGCCGTCGCGCGCTGCTCCTCGGCGACACGCTTGGCCAGCAGCACGAGAAGCGTTGTCCCGCACGCGCCCACCCCGATGCCAATAATTAGAAAAGACAAGACCGCCAGTGCGATCCCGGCCGCCAGGTTGGTGGACATCCACGCCGTTGCCACAGCGGAGCCAAATCCGCCGAACGCCAGCAGTGACATGCCGCCGACGATCCACGGTGTCGTACAGCCGCCCACATCGGAGCCGTGACCGAGCCACGGCCGCGACAGCTGCATGCCATAGTGCAGCGCCACCAGCGCGCCGGGCAGCGCCGCCGGTAGCGCAAGTTCGACAACCATTATGCGATTAAGGGTCGACGTCGTCATCACTACGATCGCGCCCAGGGCGCTTTGAACGAGACCGAGCCGCACAATCTGGAGCCACGAGAATGGGCGAGGATTCATGGCCAGCCACTCACTATCCGATCAGCGCGAACGCGCTCACCATCATGCCCAGCACGTAGAGGGTGACGCCGGTCGCGCTGTACCACGCCGCCCGCTCGCGCGGGCTACGCAATAGCCGCGCCATCAGTTCGATTTGAGCGATCAAAAGGAGGGCAACGATGCCGGCATGGATGCGATTGCCCCAAACAAACAGCAGCCCAATCACGACGATCTGCGAGGCTACCATCACCGCGCAGGCGAGGCGCGCCGCGTTTGTAATGCCGAGGCGCACCGGTAATGAGCTTATGCCGGTGCGGATGTCACCTTCTACCGACTTGAAATCGTTCAGCGTCATGATGCCGTGCGCACCGATGCTGTAAAGCAGCGCGAGTAAGATGATGCGCCAGTTGGGCAGAGCGGCTGTCATGACGGCGGCGCCCGTGAACCACGGCAGGCCTTCGTAGCAGAGGCCGACCGCGGCGTTACCCAGCCAGCCGTTGCGTTTGAGCCGCAACGGCGGTGCGCTGTAGGCCCAGGCCAGAACTAGCCCAAGGACCGCCGCGGCAAATCCCCATACGCCGAGTGCGGTCGCCACAACGAGCGACAGAACAGTCCAGGTGACGGCAATGTAAAAGCCCCACCGGCCGGGCATGCGGCCAGAAGGGATCGGCCGACCAGGTTCGTTAATGGCGTCGACATGCCGGTCGAACCAGTCATTGACGGCTTGACTCGTGCCACACACCATCGGGCCGGCAAGCAAGACGCCGATGGCGATGCCCGTCCAC
>DASPWC010000418.1:0-2219 GCA_035622055.1 Xanthobacteraceae bacterium
GATCCATCGCGTAGTATCGCCCGCACACGCTCGCGATCCGAACCGATGGCGGCAGCGCAGCGACAAGCCGCTTGATGTCGTCGCCGGCGGATTGCGGCGGCGTGTCGCGGCCGTCGGTGATCGCGTGCACCAGCACCGGCACGCTGGAACGGTCGAGCGTTTTGGCGAGAGCGACGGCGTGATCCTGATGCGAATGCACGCCGCCGGGCGAGGCCAATCCGATGAGATGACAGGCGCCGCCGGTGCCTTTGAGTTTTTCAATCAGCGTGCGGAGCGCCGCCGCGCGATTGATTTCACCGCTCGCAATCGTATTGTCGATGCGAGGAAGGTCCTGCACGACCACGCGGCCGGCGCCGATATTGAGATGGCCGACTTCGGAATTGCCCATCTGGCCGTCCGGCAGGCCGACGTCGTTGCCTGAAGTGTGGAGAAAGCCGTGCGGTCCAGCCTGCCAGAGCCTGTCGAAGGCCGGTGTCTTGGCTTGGCGGATGGCATTGTCGGCTGAGTCTTCGCGCCAGCCCCAGCCGTCCAAAATGACCAGCATCACGGGCCGGTGCCGCTGCATAGCATTGAGCCTTTGGTCGGATAGGGACGGGTATTGCGGATTGCCGTCCCATCGTCAACGGCGCGCGTGACCTAAAGCGAAATGACTTTAGGTTGATTCGGTAGTTCGCTTTAGCTTGTTGCTTCCGGAAAACCGGCATCCACCCTCGGATCGACGTCCGAGGGCGGGCTTTTGATCAAGCTCTACGCCGCGGCAGTAACTTGCCCCGCTTCCCAGCCCAGCATGGCGCGCTTGCGGGTGATGCCCCAATGATAGCCAGTGAGTTCGCCGTCCTTGCCGATGACGCGATGGCAGGGCACCACGAAGGCGATCGGATTCTTACCCACGGCGGCGCCCACGGCGCGCGCGGCGGCCGGGTTGGATACTTTGCCGGCGAGCCCCGAATAGGTCGTAAGCCGTCCCATGGGGATCTGCAGTAGCGCCTCCCAGACCCGCACTTCCCAATCGGTTCCAATCAGCACGACACGCAGCGGCTGCTGCACCTGCCATTGTTTGGAATCGAAAATGCGCCGCGCCAGCGAAACGGTGCGCGCCATGTCCTCGACATAGTTCGCCCGTGGCCAACGCCGTTTCATGTCGGCGAGCGCCGCCGCTTCTTGGCCGGGATCGGCAAAGGCGACGCCGGCGAGGCCACGGTCGGTAGCCATGATCAGCGCGTTGCCGAACGGGGAGAGATGAAAGCCGAAGCGCATGGTCAGGCCTTCACCGCCGGATTTCCATTCGCCGGGCGACATAGCCTCATGAGTCACGAATAGATCGTGCAAGCGGCTGGGTCCGGAAAGGCCCACTTCGTAAGTCGCATCGAGGACGCTCGCCGAATCGCGCAATAGCCGACGCGCGCCGTCGAGCGTGAGTGCCTGCAGAAAGGCTTTCGGCGTCAGGCCGGCCCAGCGGCGGAACAGGTGATGCAGCTCGGTCGGCGTTACGCCAGCCGCGTCGGCGATAGATTCGATTTCGGGCTGCTCGCGCCAATGGCCGCGAATATGTCCGATGGCGCGCCGTACAATTTCGTAATCGGCGGCGGCTTCGGAAAGTGCGTTGGGATCGAAAACGCGATCGGGCGATAACATGGGTGTCTCCGTCACCATTTGCTCCCGATCTAGGGCGTCCGGGGCGCGTCAAACCACCCGATTCCTGAGCCCTTTTGCCGAGCTTTTTGCTTGCTTTTCCCGCGCCTTTGTCAGCCCATTGTCGTCCGTGTCGGTCCGCGCTTGGCTTCGCCGAGCGCCTTCATAAGGGCACGCGCAAAGCTTGCCTTTTCAGCTGGCCCCAAAAAACCTGCGATCGCCAGCCGCCGCCCGTGCGAGACGAGGAACAGCCGTTCGATGCCGAATTCCTCGTGCACGATGCGCTCGAGCCGCACCCAAAGCGGATTGAGCGTCCATTGGCGCACGCCGCCGCGATGATTGACCTTGCGGACGGTCAATTCCGAAGCGGTAACAATGACCTCCTCGTAAGCGCGCGCGGCGCGATAATTGGCGCGGAAGGCTAAATAGACGAGTAAGACATCGATTCCGAAGAAACCGCAGACAGGCCACGCGCCGAGCGACACGAACACCACACCGGAGAAAAAGCTCAAGCCTCCGAGGCAAAGCATGAAGATGAGAAAGCCGGTCGGCCCGAGCGAGCGGTGCGGCGTGATGACGGCCGAGAA
>DASPWC010000419.1:0-3362 GCA_035622055.1 Xanthobacteraceae bacterium
CTCGCCGGAGATCAGCCAAATGTTCGGCGAACTGATTGGATTGTGGATGGCGGCGGTCTGGCGTCAAATGGGCGCGCCGGAAAATCTCCGCATCATTGAGCTTGGCCCGGGACGGGGCACTTTGATGCAAGACGCGCTGCGTGCAGCTAAAGTCCTGAAGGAATTTCGCGACGCGGTCGTGCTCCATTTCGTCGAGATCAGCCCAGCACTGCGCGCAATCCAGGAGCGCCGGCTGTCAGAAGCTGAAGTGCCTATCTTCTGGCATGACAAACTTGAGGACGTGCCCGGCGGTGCCAGCATCATCATCGCGAACGAGTTCATCGATGCGCTCCCCGTTCACCAGGCAATCAAGCGAGCCGACGGCTGGCACGAGCGGGTTGTCATGGCTGCCGCCGATGGCAAGCTCGCGATCGGGGCGGCGCCCGCGCCGCTGCCGTTTTTCGAGTCATCGATGCCCCGCCAATTGCGACAAGCACCGGTCGGATCGATCTATGAATGGCGTTCCGACGCTGTTGCGCTCGAGTTGGGACGGCGAACGCGTAATGAGGGTGTCGCTTTGATTATCGACTACGGCCATGCCCATTTTGGGCTGGGCGACACGCTCCAAGCAGTCGCCCGGCATTCTTTTGCCGATCCTTTGCGTTCGCCCGGCACAGCGGATTTGACCGCTCACGTCGATTTCGAGGCTTTGGCACAATGCGCCGAAACCATGGGCGCGCGTATCCACGGTCCAATACAACAACGCGAGTTATTTCTTCGCCTCGGCATCGAAAAACGGGCAGCCGCGCTCAAGGCCGCCGTGTCACAAGACAAGGCGGCCGCCATCGAGATTGCATATTCGAGACTCTTGGCCGGCGGTGCGCATGGGATGGGCGAACTATTCAAGGCCGTCGCCCTCGCGCCTCCTGGTCTTGGCTCTCTGCCCGGATTTGAGAAAGCGGCGGCATGAGGATCGAAGCCCCTTCGCTCACGCTTGCCGGCATCCGGCACGGGTTTTTCACGCGCGCCGGCGGCGTGTCCGCGGGCTTTTACGAGAGCCTCAATGGCGGCATCGGCTCGCGCGATGCCGCCGCCAATGTCGCGGAAAATCGCGCGCGTATGGCCACAGCACTTGGGGTTGAGCCTCGGCGCCTGCTCACCGCCTACCAAACGCATTCGCCGAATGTCGTCACCGCCGAAACCCCATGGACGGCCGAGGACCGCCCCCGCGCCGACGCAATCGTGACGCGAATGCGCGCGCTTGCGATCGGCGTGACCACGGCGGACTGCGGACCCATCCTGCTCGCCGAGCCACGCGCGCGCGTTATCGGCGCGGCGCATGCCGGCTGGCGTGGCGCATTGAGCGGCGTCATCGAATCCACGGTGGCGGCGATGCAACGGCTCGGCGCTGCGCGCGATCAAATTCGCGCTGCGATCGGACCCATGATTAGGCAATCCAACTACGAGGTCGGTCCCGATCTCCTCGCCCACTTTTATGCCGGCGATCCTCAAAGCAGCCGGTTCTTCTCGCCCGCCCCTCGCGACGGTCACGCCTTGTTCGATCTCGGCGGCTACGTCGCGGCGCGGCTAAAACGGGCAGGAATTGGTTACGTCGAAGATCTGGGACTTTGCACCTACGCGGACGCGGCGCGGTTTTTCAGCTATCGGCGCACGACGCATCGCGCCGAAGCCGATTACGGCCGCCACGTCAACGCGATCACGTTGATGGATGAATAACAAATAGGCGTCCCCGATCGCCGGCTGGATCGGCTTTCCGGCCATGGCGGAAACTGACCAAGGCTGGGCTCACAAATGTTTGGGATCGCACCGGAAAAACCGGCGGGGGAAAGAGCCTGATTCATGTTGCCAGCCCAAGAGCTGGCCTGTATCAGGGCCATGCTTTTGTTTGGGCATGATCTTTTCCAGTTAGGGGCATTCGCCTCAAAATTTCGGGTCGTGCTCCGTAGACTAAGCGCGCAGGAGAGCGGGCATGGCGGGCAAAAACGGAGCGATCAAGCTCGTCGCCGGCAACTCCAATCCCGCGCTCGCCCAAGCCATTGCCGGCCATCTCGCCACGCCATTGACCAAAGCCGTCGTTCGGCGCTTTGCCGATATGGAGATCTTTGTCGAAATCCAGGAGAACGTCCGCGGCGCAGACGTGTTCGTGATTCAATCGACGTCGTTTCCCGCCAACGATCACCTGATGGAGTTGTTGATCATTATTGACGCGCTACGGCGCGCCTCGGCGCGCCGGATCACGGCGGTCATTCCCTACTACGGTTATGCCCGGCAAGATCGTAAGCCGGGCCCGCGCACGCCGATTTCGGCCAAGCTCGTCGCCAATCTGATCACTCATGCCGGCGCCGATCGCGTATTGACGCTCGATTTGCATGCCGGACAGATCCAAGGCTTCTTTGACATTCCGACCGACAATCTTTTCGCGGCGCCGGTCATTGTGCGCGACATCAAACAGCGATTCGATCTTTCCAAGGTCATCGTGGTTTCGCCGGACGTGGGCGGCGTGGTGCGGGCGCGCGGCCTAGCCAAGCGGATCAACGCCCCGCTCGCCATCGTCGACAAGCGCCGGGAACGGCCCGGCGAATCCGAAGTAGCGAACGTCATCGGCGAGGTCGACGGCGGCATCTGCGTGCTCGTCGACGACATCGTCGATTCCGGCGGCACCCTGGTGAACGCCGCCGACGCGTTGCTCGATAAGGGCGCCAAGGAGGTCTACGGCTACATCACTCACGGGGTTTTGTCGGGCGGCGCGATTAGCCGAATAACCAAATCGCAACTGAAAGAATTGGTCATTACGGATTCGATTCAGCCCACAAAGGCGGTTACCGAGGCGAAAAATATTCGCGTGTTGTCGATTGCGACCTTGATCGGCGAAGCCATCAACCGAACCGCCGCAGAGGAATCGGTATCGAGCTTGTTCGACTGAGGGTCCATTCCAGCTGCCCTGACCAGGGCTCCAACGCGCCCGAGTCAACTTGTCGCAGGCCGATCTGTGGACGGCAAACTTTTGAGGATTGTCCCAAGGGGCAAATCACCTCATGAGTGCCGGTATCGTTGCGGGTACAAGGTCTTGGGCGGGCTTTGGCGAATGGAATCGGGCCGATTATAGTCGGTGGACGGGCTGATTCGCGGCTTTCCGTCAATCGGCATGCAAAAGTCGTCCCTGCGTCAAAATGCAGCCGGTATTTAGAAGGGTGCTGTGGCGTGCGTTCCACTCTCATTCGCACTGTGGAGACGGCATGGCACTTATCGAGTCTGCACGCGATCATCATGACAGTCCCCTCGACGTTGTCGAGCGTATGGCCGCGGGGAACAACTGGCCATTCGAGCGCGCGGGCGAGGACGAGATCGGCCTAGTCGTCACC
>DASPWC010000420.1:0-12868 GCA_035622055.1 Xanthobacteraceae bacterium
GGGCGTGACATGCAGCACGATGGTGCCGAAGGCGGTGCCGCTCATGCGCGCGTCGGAAACGCGGATCATATCCTTCACGCCGCGCTGCGCGAGCTTTTTGGGGATCGGCAGGTAACCGGCTTCCGGCATGCAAGCGGCCGCGTGCGGCCCGGCATTTTGCAAGACCAGGATGTCGGTCGCTTCGACATCGAGCTTCGGATCGTCGATCCGTGCGGCGAGATCCTCCAGCGAGGAAAACACCACGGCGCGTCCCTCATGCTCGAACAGTTTCGCATCGGCTGCGGAGCGCTTGAGGATGGCGCCCTTCGGGGTCAGATTGCCGAACAGCGCGAGCAGTCCGCCCTCGGCTTCGAGCGGCTTTGCAAAACCGGCGATGATCGAGCGATCGACGTAGTCGGCGTCCTCTTCAAGCCGCTCGCCAAGCGTCTCGCCGGTCACCGTCATGCAATCGAGATGCAGGAGCGGTTTCAATTCGCGGAGCAGCGCGCCCATGCCGCCGGCTGCGTAAAAATCTTCCATGTAACCACTGCCGACCGGCTTGAGATTGACCAGAACCGGCGTCGCGTCGGAAAGTTCGTTGAGCCTTTCGAGCGACACCTTGACGCCGGCGCGGCCGGCTATTGCCGTGAGGTGAATCACCGCATTGGTCGAACCGCCGAGCGCGAGCAGAACGCGCATCGCATTTTCGACCGACTTCTCGTTGATCAGCCGCGCCGGCATTCGCTGCGAACCGATCAGCTTCACGGCCGCGGCGCCACTCGCCTCCGCGGCGCGCAATCGATCCGCGTGCACCGCCGGTATCGCGGCGGTGCCGGGGAGACAGAGGCCGAGCGCTTCGACAAGGCACGCCATCGTCGAGGCCGTGCCCATGACGGCGCAGGTCCCGGCTGTCACGGCGAGCTGGCCTTCGACAGCCGAGATTTCGTCGGCATCGATATCGCCGGCCCGATAGCGCGCCCAAAACCGGCGGCAATCGGTGCAAGCGCCGAGCCGCTCGCCGCGATACCGCCCGGTCATCATCGGACCGGCGACGAGCGCGATTGCCGGACGGCCGGCGGAGACCGCGCCCATCAGCTGCGCCGGAACGGTCTTGTCGCAGCCGCCCATCAGCACCACCGCGTCCATCGGCTGGGCGCGGATCATTTCCTCGGTGTCGATTGCCATAAGGTTGCGGTATCTGAGGCTGGTCGGGGTAACGAAGACTTCACCCAACGAGATCGTGGGAAATTCCAGCGGTAGAGCGCCCGCGGCCAGCACGCCGCGCTTCACCGCAGCCAAAAGCTCGGGAAAATGGCGGTGGCAATTGTTGAAGTCCGACGCCGTATAGGCAATGCCGACGACCGGCTTGTCCAATAGCGCGCGTGAATAGCCCATGGATTGCGCAAACGAACGGCGCAAGTAACGCGAAAAATCGCGGTCGCCGTAGTCGGTGAGGCCCTGATTAAGGCCGGTAGCGCGGTCGGTCATCGGTCCATCTTCTTTGGTTTATCGCAGCTTAAGGGCGCCACAGGCGGCCGCGGGAATCATAGCTTTTCTCGGCAAATTGGCACGGATCAATCGCTCGGCAACCAAGCGCAGCTATATGGCCTCGACAAACACCCTAGAACGCTTCTAGAAGTCTTCCGCTGAAGTTCCAAGCGGCTTGGAATGTGAACTGGAATGCCGGCGAGGAGCCGGAGCTTACCCGATGGCCTATCCCAAAAATCGCCCGGACATAGACTACCACCGCTATTTCGCCGATGCGCTCGAGCGCCTGCGCACCGAACGACGCTACCGCGTCTTCGCGGATCTCGAGCGCATCGCCGGACGCTTTCCCCACGCTTTGTGGCACTCGCCCGAGGGCGCGAGAAACGTCGTGATCTGGTGCTCAAACGACTATCTCGGCATGGGCCAGCATCCGAAAGTGGTCGGCGCCATGGTCGAGACCGCGACCCGCATGGGTACCGGCGCCGGGGGCACCCGAAACATCGCCGGCAACAACCATCCCTTGGTCAAACTGGAGCGGGAACTCGCCGATCTCCATGGCAAGGAAGCCGCGCTCGTGTTCACCTCGGGATATGTGTCGAACGAAACCGGAATTGCGACCATCGCGCGGCTGATGCCAAATTGCCTGATCCTGTCGGATGCCTGGAATCACAATTCCATGATCGAGGGCGTGCGCCAGGCGCATTGCGAGAAGCAGATCTTCCGCCACAACGACATGGCGCATCTGGAACAACTTCTGGCCGCGGCCGATCCGCTCCGGCCGAAGCTCATCGTGTTCGAAAGTCTCTATTCCATGGACGGCGACGTCGCGGCGGTCCGGCATATTTGCGAGCTTGCCGCACGCTACAGCGCGATGACTTACATCGACGAGGTTCACGCAGTCGGCATGTATGGCCCGCGCGGAGGGGGAATTGCCGAGCGCGAAGGCGTCATGAACCGCATCGACGTGATCGAGGGAACGCTTGCCAAGGCGTTCGGTTGCCTCGGCGGCTATATCGCCGGCTCAAACACGCTGATCGACGCCGTGCGCTCTTATGCGCCGGGCTTTATTTTCACCACCGCGCTGCCGCCGTCGGTTTGCGCGGCGGCGACCGCCGCCATCCGGCATCTCAAAAGCTCGACTTGGGAGCGCGAACGGCACCAGGAAAGGGCAGCACGCACCAGAGCCGTACTCGCCGCCGCGGCTTTGCCGGTCATGACCAGCTCGACGCATATCGTGCCGGTCTTCGTCGGCGATCCGGAACTGTGCAAGCAAGCGAGCGATCTCCTGCTTGCCGAGCACGGCATTTACATCCAGCCGATCAACTATCCCACGGTGCGGAGAGGCACCGAGCGGTTGCGCATCACCCCGAGCCCGTATCACGACGATAGCTTGATCGACGCGCTGGCCGAGGCGCTGGTCGACGTGTGGCAGCGGCTGCAATTGCCGTTCAAGGAGCGCGCGCTCGCGGCGGAGTAGCCGCCGGCGCCATTTTCGGCTTCGTTCCCTCGGTCTTCGCTCCATCGATTTGAGACTCGGCCTGGACAGCGGGCGCGATGCGCCGCGCCGCGATGGCGACCGAGAATGTCACCACCAAAAAGCGTGCCAGATGGTGCGCTCCGACATAAATCGGATCGAGGTGCAGCGCGAGCGCCAGCACCATCATCGTATCCTGCGCGCCCGGTGAAAACGCGATGACGATATTCGCGATCGGAAACGAAAACAGCCGCGCCACAATCAGAATGAATATCGTTGCGACCGCCATGGAGACCGCGAACGACCCGAAGGCGGCGCCGAGATAGCCGACCAGCATCCGCGCCGTTGTGTTGGCAAATCGCGAGCCGACCAGCGCTCCAAGCGTGATGACCGACGCACCGCCGAGCCACAACGGCAGCGCCGCATGAATGAGACCGATGCCGTGCAGCAGGCCGGACCCCGCCATAGCGCCGAACAACAGCCCACCGGGAAAACGCAATCGCATGAAAACGAGCGCGAATATCGTCGCGACGCCGATCAAGAGGGTCATTTCGCCGATGACGGAAAAGCCGGCCGGCCCGCGCGCGATCGGCATCGCCGGCACGACCAGACCGAACAGTGCTAATCCGTTCGGGAGGCCGAGAACGAGCAGCAGCACGCGCACCGTTTGGACGATGGCGATGGCGCGCAAATCGCCGCCGAGCTCGCTCGACAGCGCGATGACCTGAGCCATCGAACCCGGACTCGCGCCCAAAAGCGCCGACAGCGGGTCCCAGCGGTGAACGACGCGCAGATAGGTCATCGTCGCGACGATCATGCCGAGCGAAGCCAGCATCAATAGCGCGATGCTCACGGGCCAGGTCGACACGCCGCGCAGCGTCTGCGGCGTCACCACCGTGCCAAGGAGCGTCCCGACGATGACATAACAAACGCGGGCGAGCGGCAACGGCACGCGCATCGGACGCCCCAGCAACGCTGCCGTTGCCACGGCCAGGACCGAGCCTGACACCAGCCCCGCCGGCAAGCCCAAGACAATGAAGCTCAGGCCGCCGGCAAGCGCGAACGTCAGCGTTTCGGCGGTCTCGAAAAGTGTGCGGTGTGAAGGCAGTTTCGTCATCGATCGGCCAAGTCCGGCGATGAATGCCGACTGCGCCGAGTGCCGTCAACGATGGTGTTTTGGGCCGATAGACACCCCGTTCAAAGTATGGTGACGTGACCCAAAGAGAGCGCCCAGACCCAAGGCGCCAGCACGTTCGTGCTTAGGATAAGGTCATGCTGCAGGGCTGGGTCATCGTCGTCATTGCGCTCGCCTATATCGGGCTGTTGTTCCTCGTTGCGAGTTACGGCGACCGCACGCGCGTGACGCGCGGCGGCAGATCGCGGCTTTACATCTATCCCCTGTCGCTTGCGATTTACTGCACGTCGTGGACATTTTTCGGCTCGGTCGGCCTCGCCTCGCGCGCCGGCTTCGACTTCCTTACGATCTATGTCGGTCCGATGCTGATGGTCGGCCTCGGCTTTCCGTTGCTGATCCGTATCGTGCGGCTCGCCAAGGCTCAAAATATCACTTCGATCGCCGACTTCATCGCGGCGCGCTATGGGAAGAGCCAAGCCGTGGCGGCGGCCGTGGCGCTGATCGCAATCGTCGGCATGATCCCTTACATCGCGCTGCAGCTCAAAGCGGTATCGTCCTCCGTGTCGACGATCTTGGCCGAAGCCTCGGCTGGCGGCACGGCGCAACCGCTGCTCGGCGACATTACGCTCTTTGTCGCGCTGGCAATGGCGACATTCGCCGTGTTGTTCGGCACTCGCCATATCGACGCGACCGAACATCAGGACGGCCTGATGCTGGCGATCGCGGCGGAGTCGATCGTCAAGCTTCTTGCTTTCCTCACCGTCGGCGTTTTCGTGACATTTGTCATGTTCCCTGGGCCGCTGACGTTGTTCGCCCATGCGCTCGAGCGGCCGCAAACCGCGGCCGTGCTGACGCGCGCGCCGCAATTGGCGCCTTTGTGCGCCATGACGGCGCTGTCGTTGTTCGCCATCGTGCTGTTGCCGCGCCAATTTCACGTCACCGTCGTCGAAAATCGCAGCGAAGCCGAAATTCGCCGCGCGGCGTGGCTCTTTCCGCTCTATTTGGTGCTCATCAATTTGTTCGTGCTGCCGATCGCGATGGCGGGCCTGTTGACCTTTCCGGCCGGCCGCGCCGACAGCGACATGTTCGTGGTGGCGCTGCCCCTGGCGGCGCACGCGGAATGGATCACGCTGATCGCCTTCGTCGGCGGCCTATCGGCGGCGACCGCAATGGTCATCGTCGAGACAGTCGCGCTTGCGATCATGATCTCCAACGACATCGTGATGCCGCTCGTTCTCAAACGGCGCGCGACTCTTGCCGGTGCGCCCGCCGACGCCGGCGCGCAGCTCTTGACGACGCGGCGCATCGCAATCTTCGTCATTTTACTCTTTGCCTACGTCTATTACCGTTCTGCCGGCGAGGCGCAGCTTGCCGCGATCGGGCTTCTATCGTTTGCCGCAATTGCCCAGCTGGCGCCCGCGTTTTTCGGCGGACTGGTCTGGCGCCGCGGCACGTCGTCCGGCGCCATTGCCGGGATGAGCGCGGGCATTCTGGTTTGGGGCTACACGTTGCTGCTGCCAAGCATTTCCGCCGCCGGCCTGGTGGGTCCGCGGATATTGACTGACGGTCCGTGGGGCGCCGCGCTGCTGCGGCCCGAGGCGTTGTTGGGTATCGATCTGCCGCCGCTCGTGCATGGCGTACTCTTGAGCCTCGCAGCCAATATCGCCTGCTATATCGGCTGTTCGCTGATCCGCCGCCCGACCGCGATCGAACGGATGCAGGGCGATTTGTTCGCGCCGCCGTCGCTGGCGCCGATCCTCGGCCCCATGACGCCGAGTTTTCGGCTGCGCCGCGCTTCGGTCAGCGTCGAAGAGCTGATCGATACCGTGGCGCGTTATCTCGGCGAGGAACGCACGCGCGGTTCCTTCGCCAGTTTCGCCGCGACGCGCCGCATCAACCTGGAGCCTGCGGCTGAAGCCGATTTTCAGCTTCTGCAATATGCCGAATATCTCCTTGCGTCTGCGATCGGGGCGGCCTCCTCACGGCTTGTGCTCTCGCTGCTGTTGCGCAAACGCACGGTCTCGACCAAAGCCGCGCTGAAGCTCCTCGACGACGCCAACGCCGCGATTCACTACAACAGGGAGATCCTGCAGACCGCGCTCGATCGCGTCCGTCAGGGGATCGCGGTGTTCGACAAAGAGCTGGCGCTGGTCTGCTGGAATCGGCAGTTCGGCGAAATCTTCGATCTGCCGCACGAACTCACCCGCGTCGGAATCGCGCTGCCCCAGATCTTGCGCCACATCGCGCAGCGCGGCGATTGTAATGGCAGGAACGTCGACGAATTCATCGCCGAGCGCGTCGTCAAATATACGTCGGACGCCGAGCCTTTTCTCGAGCGCATCGCCGAACGCCGGCTCGTTATTGAGGTTCGCGCCAATCGCATGCCTGACGGCGGCTTGGTGACCACGTTTACGGACATCACGCCGAGCGTGAAGGCCGCCGAGGCACTGGAGCGCGCCAACGCGACGCTCGAACGGCGCGTGCGCGAACGCACTGGAGAGCTGACGCGGCTTAATGCCGAGCTGGAACGCGCCAAGGCGGAAGCCGACGAGGCGAATGTTTCCAAGACGCGTTTCGTCGCCGCGGCGAGCCATGACATTTTGCAGCCGCTCAATGCGGCCCGGCTTTACGTGACAAGCCTCATCGAGCGCCAACGCGCCGGCGAGGATGCCGATCTGATCCGCAACATCGACGCCTCGCTCGAAGCGGTGGAGGAAATTTTCTCCGCGCTCCTCGATATTTCCCGTCTCGACACCGGCGCGATGAAACCGGAATTCGCTGATTTTCGCATCGACGAATTGCTGCACCGGCTCGAAGTCGAATTCACGCCGCTCGCGCGTGAGAAAGGCCTAGCGCTCGTCTTCATGCCATGTTCGCTCTATGTGCGCTCGGACCGGCGCTTGTTGCGGCGGTTGCTGCAAAATCTCATTTCCAACGCCATCAAATATACGCCGAACGGCCGTGTCCTGGTCGGTTGCCGGCGCCGTGGCGAGCGGTTGCGTATCGAGGTTTACGATACCGGTATCGGAATCCCGCAGACCAAGCGCCGGGCCGTCTTCAAGGAGTTTCATCGCCTCGATCAAGGCGCGCGCGTCGCGCGCGGCGTCGGGTTGGGTCTCTCCATCGTCGAGCGCATCGCGCGCGTGCTCGACTGCGAGGTGGCGCTGAAATCGCGGCTTGGCAGCGGCTCGCGACTTTCCGTCGCGGTGCCGCTCGCCGAGGGCGATGCGGCCACCTTGACGCTTCGCGCCATGCCGCGACCCGACGCCGGACGCCTCGACGGCATGGTAGTACTCTGCATCGACAATGAGCGCGCGATCCTCGACGGCATGCAGGCGCTGCTCGGCGGCTGGGGCTGCCATGTAATCAAGGCCGCCGACCTTGCCGAAGCTCTGGCGAGCCTCGACGCGCAGGGCCTCGAGCCGGATGGATTTCTCGTCGACTACCACCTCGACGGCGGCAACGGCATCGCCGCCATTGCCGAATTGCGCCGCCGCTACGGGCGCCACGATGGCCGCGGCGCACCGGCCATCGTGATCACCGCCGACCGCTCGCTCCACGTCCGCGAAGCCGCCCGCGCCGAAGGGGCGCACCTGCTGAACAAACCGATAAAGCCGGCTTCCCTGCGCGCACTGATGGCGCAATGGCGCGTGCAGCGCATCGCCGCCGAGTAGTCCGGCGATGGCGCAAGCGAAAGCCCGTCACTCCCGTAGCGCCTGCTGCGGCCACTGCCCCGCCTCAATCTTGCCCGCCGCGATGACGGCTTGCGTCCGGCTCTCGACCCCGAGCTTCTGCAGAATCGCTGAAACGTGAGCCTTCACGGTGGCTTCCGAGACGCCGAGCTCGTAAGCGATTTGCTTGTTGAGCAAGCCGCCGGAAAGCATCATCAAGACGCGGACCTGTTGCGGCGTCAGCGTCGAAAGTCGCCTGATCATGGCCGTGCTCTCGGCATCCGATCCGGTGGAAAGATCGACATCCGGCGGCGTCCACACCTGCCCTTCCAGCACGCGCGCGATGGCCCGCCGCAGCGCCTCGACCCCAAGCGTCTTCGGTAAAAAGCCCGCTGCGCCGAATTCCATGCAGCGCCGGATCACGGCCGGATCGTCGTTCGCGGACACGACCGCGATCGGCAGGCTTGGATATTGCGCACGCAGATACATTAGCCCGGAGAAGCCGCGCACACCGGGCATTCGTAGATCGAGCAGGATCAAGTCCATGTCGCCAGCGCGTTCGAGCCGCTCCATGACTTCCTCGAAAGTCCCGGCCTCGGCGACATCGACGCGATCGAACAAACCATTGACCGCTTCCCGCAGAGCACCGCGAAACAGCGGATGATCGTCGGCGATCAAAAGACTATGAGATTCAGCCTCGCTCAATGGCTCGCCCCGGTCGATCGCGAAGGCCCGCAGCATATGTTAGCGCCGCCGCGCGGGTATCGTCCACCATTGCCCCCTAGCGTTTCGCGCAGGATCCGGAGAATTGCAAAATCACTTCGCGCTCGTGCGCGGCGGCGCGGTGTTCCGCCAGATAGATGCCTTGCCAAGTGCCGAGCGCCATGTCGCCGTCGTTGACCGGCAGCTGCAGCGACACGCCGTTAAGCATGGATTTGACGTGGCCCGGCATGTCGTCCGGCCCTTCCACGTCATGCACCCAGCCGGCGTCGGGCGGCGCCAAGCGACGCAACGCGGTGACGAGATCGGTGCGCACATCGGGATCGGCGTTTTCCTGGATCACCAGCGAAGCCGAAGTGTGTTTCAAGTAGATGAGCACCGCGCCGTCGCGCGCGCCGATCTGCTTGAGGAAGCGCGCGACATCCTCGGTAATCTCGAAAAAGCCTTCGCCCGACGTGGCTACCGTCAATCGAGCCGTCGCCAGCGTTTGCAATGGCGCGGTGTGGATGGCGGACAATCGGTTCAAAGCGAGCCTAGCTCTTGTTCAGAACCTGCTTTTGCGCCCGCGCGATGGCGTCCACGAACCGCTGCCAGACCCGGCCGAAAAAGGCGATCACGCGATCGACGTCGGCATCGCTCGGCTGGCGAACGGGCTCGCCGCTTTGCGCGCCGGCCGGCTCCGGCGCCATCCCGGGCGGCAGCGCCAGACCGTGCGAAAGAATTTCCCGCTTAAGCGCGGCGTTCTCGTTTTGCAGCCGCGCGATTTGACTTTCCAGAAGGCTGCGATCCTCCGGCGCCGTTTCGCACGCCCAGCCAACCGGTTGCTGGCTGCACAGCGCTACCGCGCCGGACTGCGTATCGAGACGCAAAAAGCCGTCCGCCTGTTTGCTGAAGACATACCGCCCGCCGGCGGCGTCCGGTGTTGCGTCGTCTGCGCGTGCGGTCGTAGTCAACAGCACCGCCGCAAAGGCGATCGCGATGCCGGGATGGATCATGATCAACTCCCCTCGCGAGAGGCCGCCAATAGTCCGATAATAGATATTGGAGGCGCCGCCCGAGTACGCTACCGGATCGAGTCCAGCATGGTTTTGCGGCATCGAATAGGCGGTTCAAAGGACTTCGTGTCTATGCGATTTTCAGCATGGTTTCAAAGGATTAGGCAGGAGTTGCGTTTTCTTGACTTGCCCAAACCCAGTCAGTATGGTCCGGGCGGCTTCGAGGCGCGCGCGGGTCGCGATCGCTTAAAGCGCGAGTGCCACGCATGAGGGACGCGCGCGAAAAGGACGACTGGGGCACGCAGCAAACCGATGAGGCCGCTCTCTCCGCGAGACTTCAGCGGCTCAACGAAGGTCTCGGTCAAGCACGCAATCCGGCAGGCGGACCTTCGGACAGTCCTGACGTGGACCGGGCATCGACTGCATCAGGCTACGCCAAGGGCTTCCGCCTCTCCAGCGAACTCGTTGCAGGCGTCGTGGTCGGTGCCGGCGTCGGCTGGCTCATCGATCGCTGGTTCGCGATCTCGCCGTGGGGGCTCATCGTTTTTCTCTTGCTCGGCTTTGCCGCGGGCGTGCTCAATGTGATGCGCTCCGCGGGGCTCGTCGCGGGCACCGTGCTTGACGAAAGCACCCGGCACCGCCGGGACGGGTAATCCGCGCAGCGCCGGCTGCGAACGCAGAAGTCGATAGGGGCCATGCAGGTCGATCCGATTCATCAGTTCGAGATCAAGAATTTGTGGCCCGTCATCAATCTGGGTGGCCATGAAATCCATTTCACCAATTCCGCGTTGTTCATGTTCATCATTGTCGGCTTGACGTCTGTTTTGTTGATCGGCGGATCGGCGCGCCGCGCGGTGGTGCCGGGCCGGCTCCAATCGATCGCGGAAATGTCCTATGAGTTTGTCGCCGACACCGTGCGCAGCTCGGCCGGACCCGAAGGGATGAAGTTCTTTCCCTTCGTGTTTACGCTGTTCATGTTCGTGCTGTTCGCCAATTTGATCGGGCTCATACCCTACTCGTTCACGGTTACAAGCCAGTTGATCATCACGGCCTCGTTGGCGCTGCTCGTATTCTTCATCGTCGTCGGTTACGGATTCTGGAAGAACGGGCTGCACTTTCTCAATCTCTTCGTGCCCAAAGGCGTGCCGAAACTGATTCTGCCGGCGATCGTCGTCATCGAAGTCTTGTCGTTCCTCTCGCGGCCGGTCTCGCACAGCGTGCGCCTGTTCGCCAACATGCTGGCCGGCCACATCACGCTGCAGGTCTTTGCCGGCTTCGTCATTATGCTGGCAGGCGCCGGGATACTCGGTTGGTTCGGCGCCGCGCTCCCGTTCATCATGGTCGTCCTACTGACGGCGCTCGAACTGCTGGTGGCGTTTCTGCAAGCCTACGTCTTCGCGATTCTCACTTGCATCTATCTCAACGATGCGATTCACCCGGGCCACTGACGGCCGATTTGCAACAACCTTAGAACCAAGGAGTCTTCTCATGGATCCGACCGCCGCGAAATACATCGGAGCCGGCATTGCCTGCATCGGCATGGGCGGCGCCGGCGTCGGCGTGGGCATCATCTTCGGCAATTACCTCGCGGCCGCGCTGCGCAACCCGTCGGCGGCTCAGGGCCAATTCGGCAACCTGATCTTCGGCTTCGCCATCACCGAGGCGCTCGGCATCTTTTCGCTGCTGATTGCGCTGCTCCTGTTGTTCGGGCTCTAATCGCCGCGTCGGTATTGCAGGCCGCAATCATGGCCGAAACGACGGCTCATAGCGAAGTTCCCGCCCGCCACGGCTTTCCGCCGTTCGAGGCGGAGCACTTCCCCTCGCAGCTCGTCTGGCTGGCGATTAGCTTTCTGTTGCTCTACGTGCTGATGTCGAGGATCGCACTGCCGCGCATTGGCGCGATCCTGGCGGAACGCAATCGGATCGTGAGCGACGATCTCGCGGCTGCGGAACGATTGAAGGAGCAGTCGAACGCCGCGCATGTGGCCTACGAGAAAGCGCTGGCCGATGCCCGCGCCCGCGCCCAGGCAATCGCGAGCAGCACGCGTGAGCAACAGGCGCGCGAGGCCGACGATATGCACAAGCGGCTGGAGGCGCAGCTTCACGAACGGCTCGCTGCGGCGGAGCAATCGATCGCAAAGACACGCGCTAGCGCCATGGGCAACGTCACATCGATCGCCAGCGAGACAGCTTCCGCAATCGTCGAGCGTCTTATCGGTCAGCGGCCGCGGCGCGAGGAAATCGCCGCCGCGCTCGGCGATCTGGCGAAAAGCTGAAGGGACGCCAATGCAAGAAACCGAAAATTGGGTGGCATTCGCCTTCCTCTGCTTTCTTGGGCTCCTCGCCTATCTCGGCGTTCATCGCAAGGTCATTGCCGCGCTCGATCAGCGACAGGCCCGCATCAAGGGTGAGCTCGAGCAAGCGCGCCGCTTGCGCGAGGAGGCACAGGCGCTGCTCGGCGAATTCGAACGCAAGGCGCGCGAAGCCGAAACCGAAGCCGAAGCCATCATTGCCAGCGCGAAAGCGGAAGCCGAGCGGCTAGCCGCCGAGGCAAAAGCAAGGGCCGAGGATTTCGTCGCGCGGCGCACCAAGATGGCCGAAACCAAGATCTCCCAAGCCGAGGCTCAGGCGGTCGCCGACGTGCGATCCGCCGCGGCCGATGCAGCCATCGCCGCGGCGGAGAAAATCCTCTCCGCGGCAGCCAAGGGCAAGGTCGCGGAAGATTTGCTGTTGCGCGGCATTGCCGACATCAAGCAGAAATTCAATTAGCCACCCGCAAGGCCCCCGGCGCCACACGCGCCTGCATTATCCCGCGGGCTTCGGCTTCGGTTTGGCGCCGACCGCAGGCTTGGGTTTCGCCTGATCTTGCGCCGCGGCCCCGACCGGGTCGAATCCAATATAGACAATATAATTTTCAAGCTCGCCCGGCGGCGGCATCGGGAAGCTCAAGCCTTCCTCGATGTGCGTAAAGTCGGCGTTGTCGTCGCTGGTAGCCACCGCTACCGGAATCCGGACGAGCTTGGTCACGACGGTCTTTCCGCTGGTCGTCGGCGCGCTGACGACGGCGACGCGCACCGGCACGTCGACCTGACCCGGGCCCCCGGCAGGCCCGACGATAATGCGTCCTTGGATGCCGACGCGCATCACCATCTGGCCGTTCACGACCGCGCAGTCGCGCGCGGCGCGCACGAAGACGCCCTGATATTTTAACGCCATGGCTTCGTTGGCGCCGTCGGGCGGCGGTGGCGGAATAGTCAACGTCGATGCGCCTTCGCGAATATCCAGGAACGGGCAGGAAACGTTCGGCTGTGCATTCGTGACCGGTTGCGGCTCCTTCTGGGTCGCGCCGGAGAAAAAGCTCGCGATTTTTTCCTTAAACGACGGGCTGCTTGGGGCCGCGGCCGGG
>DASPWC010000421.1:0-2581 GCA_035622055.1 Xanthobacteraceae bacterium
AGCGAGGTCATGGCGACGGCCATGTCGAGCGTGATTGCATTCAACGCTTTCGGGCGATTGAGCGTGATCCGGCGCAGCGCGCCGTAGCTTCGCACCAGAACGTCGCCGTCCCGCAGCAGCGTTTCGCTCATCGGCCGACGAGACTTCTTGCCACGATCAGGCGCATGATCTCGTTGGTGCCTTCGAGGATTTGGTGCACGCGCAAATCCCGGACGATTTTCTCGATGCCATATTCGGACAAATAGCCATAACCGCCGTGCAATTGCAGCGCCTGGTTGGCGATGTCGAAGCAGGTGTCGGTGACGAACCGCTTGGCCATGGCCGAGAGGCTCGTCGCGTGCGGGTCCTTGCGGTCGAGCGCCGCGGCGGCATGCCATAATAATGTCCGCGAGGCATGGAGGCCGGTCGCCATATCGGCGAGGCGAAATTGCAGCGCCTGAAATGCGTCGAGTGATTTGCCGAACGCCTTGCGCTCCTTCATATAGGCAAGCGCCTTGTCGAACGCGCATTGCGCACCGCCGACCGAACAGGCCGCGATATTGAGCCGGCCGCCGTCGAGTCCGGCCATCGCGATCTTGAAACCGCTTCCTTCCGCGCCGAGCCTGTTGCCGGCCGGAACGCGCGCGTTCTGGAACGTGACGGCGCGGGTCGGCTGGGCGTTCCAGCCCATCTTGCGTTCGTTGGCGCCGAACGAGAGTCCCGGCGTCTCGCCGGGCACGATCAGCGCGGAAATGCCAGAGGGCCCTTCGCCGCCGGTTCGCGTCATGACGACATAAAGGTCGCTCGCCCCGGCGCCCGAGATGAATTGCTTCTGGCCGTTGAGAACGTAGTCATCGCCGTCGCTGGTCGCGCGCGTAGCGAGCGCAGCCGCGTCCGAACCTGCGCCCGGTTCGCTCAGACAGTAGCTTGCCAACAGCTCCATCGTGCAGAGTTTTGGCAGCCAGCGACGGCGCTGCTCTTGCGAACCGAAAACATCGATCAGCCCGGCTGTCATGTTGTGGATCGACATATAGGCGGAAACGGTCGGACAACCTGTCGCCAGCGCCTCGAAGATCAAGGTCGCGGTCAGGCGCGACAGGCCCGATCCGCCGACATCTTCGGCTATGAAAATCCCGCCCATGCCGAGCGCCGCGGCTTTACGCATTTCGGCAACGGGAAAATGCTTGGCCTCATCCCACGCCACCGCGTGCGGCGCGATGACCTCGTCGGAAAACGCGCGGGCCATGTCGCGAATCGCGACTTGATCCTCGCTCAACGCGAATTGTGCCGCTTCCCCTGAAACGGAGTCCAACATCACGATTCAACCTCGTGGCCAAGCAAGCACGGCCATTGTCGCACTGCGGGCATCGCGCAGCAATGCGCGACACTACTTTGTCTTCCGGCACGAATTATTCCGAATGCCAGCGTTATTGCTTGTGAGTATGATGCCCCGCGCGGCTTTTCGGGTGGAGCGGCACATAGTGCGGCGCGGCGGGATAGTACGGATTTAACGCGCAAAAGCCGCGATTGCCGGCGACGACATTCGGCGAGCAGGCCGCGACAGAGGCATATTCGCAATCCCATTCGACGTCGGCGGCGCCGACTTCCATCACCGCGCACCACTGCGCTTCGCCGATATAGGCCGCGCGGCCGGATGAGCTTTCAAGCAGGAGAAATACCGCCGCAGCCGCAATCACCAGCAATATGCGCGTCATCGCAATTCCATCGCGGCAAATTCCATCGCAGCCAATTCCATCGCCGCCTTGGCTTGAGTATAACTCCTTCTGCAAGCAACATCTCACTTTGGCGAAGATCAAGTTACGAAGGGCGCGCCGGTATGGATTTTACGCTTTCGCCGGAAATCGAAGACCTAAGGCAGCGCACGCGGGCGTTCGTCGAACAGCACGTTCTGCCGCTTGAATCGGATCCGGAGAATTTTTCCGAACACGAGAATATTCCGCTGCCTCGACTCGCGCCGGTGCAGCAAAAAGCGAAGCAGGCGGGTCTTTGGGCGCCGCAATCGCCGAAGGAGTTCGGCGGCATGGCGCTGCCGATTGTCGCATGGGCTGCCGTCTACGAAGAGGCGGCGCGCTCGATCTTCGGCCCCCTATCGATCAACTGCGCGGCGCCTGACGACGGGAATATGAATCTTCTCGCCCGCATCGGCACGCCGGCACAGCAAGAATGGTGGCTGCGGCCGGTCGTCGAAGGCGGGGTGAAGTCGTCTTTCGCGATGACCGAGCCGGCGCCGGGCGGCGGCTCGGATCCCGGCATGATCCGCACTCGCGCCGAAAAGAAGAACGGCAAATGGGTCATCAGCGGCCGCAAATGGTTCATCACCGGCGCGGCCGAGGCCGCCCATTTCATCGTCGTCGCCAGAACCTCGGAGGATCATCGGCACGGCCTGACGGCGTTTCTCTATCATCGCGACCAGTCCGGTTGGCGCATTGTCCGGCGTATCGCCATCATGGGGCCCGAGGAACACGGCGGCCATTGCGAGCTCGAATTCGACGGTCTCGAAGTTGCCGACGAAAATATCCTTCTCGGCGTTGGCGACGGACTCAAGGTGACGCAGATCAGGCTCGGGCCGGCGCGGCTGACG
>DASPWC010000422.1:0-3367 GCA_035622055.1 Xanthobacteraceae bacterium
ATTCCGCGGCAGCGTTCCTATCTCGACACCGGGACCGAGGTTTCGGTCGGCGATCGTTCGTTCCGCGATTATGTCCTGCCGCCCGGCGGCGATCCGGGCCGGCCCAACTGGTTCTTCGGTCCCGATCGTCAGGGGACCGGACGATATCCGTTGCCCAGCGCCTTCGACGGCACTGGGCTCGGTTCGCAAAACCCGTTTTAATTCCGCTTGAATAAGGCGATGGGCGTCAGGCGGCGAGCCGTTCCAGTTCGCCGACGATGGTTTCGCCCATTTCGGCGGTACTGACGATCTTGGCGCCCTCAGATTTGATATCGGCGGTGCGCAGACCTTTGGCGAGCGTCGCGGCGATCGCGGCATCGAGCTGATCGGCCGCCTTGGCCATGTTGAACGAGTAGCGCAAAGCCATGCCGAACGACGCCAGCATGGCGATGGGGTTGGCCATCCCCTTGCCGGCAATGTCGGGCGCCGAACCGTGCACCGGCTCATACATCGCCTTGCGCCGCTTGGTCTTAGGATCGAGCTCGCCGAGCGATGCCGACGGCAGCATGCCGAGCGAGCCGGTCAGCATCGCCGCGACATCGGAGAGCATGTCGCCGAACAAATTGTCGGTCACGATTACGTCGAACTGTTTCGGCCAGCGCACGAGCTGCATCCCACCGGCGTCGGCCAGCATATGTTCAAGCTGCACATCCTTGTATTCGCGCGCGTGCAGGTCCTCGACCACTTCGTGCCATAGCACGCCGGTCTTCATGACGTTGCGTTTCTCCATCGAGGTGAGCTTATTGCGCCGCTTGCGCGCCAGCTCGAAACCGACGCGAGCGATACGCTCGATCTCGTAGGTGTCGTAGACCTGGGTGTCGACAGCGCGCTTCTGACCGTCGCCGAGATCGGTCATGGTCTTTGGCTCGCCGAAATAGACGCCGCCGGTCAGCTCGCGCAGAATGACGATGTCGAGCCCGTCGACCACCTCGCGCTTGAGACTGGAAGAATCGGCAAGCGCCGGATAGACGATCGCCGGGCGAATATTGGCGAACAGGCCGAGGTCCTTGCGCAGCCGCAGCAAGCCGGCTTCCGGGCGCACCTCGTAGGGCACCCTGTCCCATTTCAGCCCGCCCACGGCACCGAAGACGATCGCATCCGCCGCGCGCGCCGCGGTCATGGTGGCTTCCGTAATGGCCACCTTGTGCGCATCGTAACAGGCGCCGCCGACAAGACCTTCCTCGATGTGGAAATCGGCAAGGCCCCGCTTGGCGTAAAAGCCCAGAAGCCGTTTCACTTCAGCCATGACTTCCGGGCCGATGCCGTCGCCGGCGAGGAGAAGAAGGTTAAAGCTCGACATGAAGTCGCCTCACGAAATGAGGCGACGATTGCTAATGGGCACGATGCGGCTTGGCAAGTGGTCGGTTTCGCGACGGCCGAGTGTCAGCGAGTACGCCAAACGGGGAAAAGCCGTTAGCTTCCGGAGAACCAATTGTAGCCTTGGTTCTCCCAATAACCGCCGGCGTCGTTGTTCTGCACCCACATGGCGGTGACGTATTTCGGATTTTTGAAACCGAGTTTCGTCGGAATGCGGATCTTGATCGGGAAGCCGTAGGCGGTCGGCAAGGTTTTGTGATCGAATTTGAGCGTCAATTGGGTTTGCGGATGCAAGGCCGTGGGCATGTCGATCGTGTTGGAATAGCCCTCGGCGCATTGGAACCAGACATATTTTGCCGTCGTATCAGCGCCGATCAGCTTAAAGAAGTCGGACAGTCTGATGCCCTGCCATGAGCCGATGGCGCTCCAACCCTCGACGCAGACATGGCGGGTGATTTGCGAAACCTCCGGCAACTGATTCAGTTCGGGGAGCGTCCATGGCTTTTTGTTATCCACGAGACCGCTGATCTCGAGCCGGTAAGTGTCGCCGTCGATATCGGGTGCTTCGTCCTCCGAATAATAGGCGTTGAATGGGAATGGCCGGGTGATCGCGCTTTCCGGATATTCCGGCGCGAGCGTCGTTTCGCTGAATAACAGGGCTTGTACCCGGTCGTTGAAGCGTGAAATGACTCGCAGCGCATTTTCGGCGGTCTGGCCGTCGACGATGTCGCATCCGGTCAGCATCGCCAGCGCTCCGAGACTGCCGGCGCCACGAAGAAACATCCGGCGCGAAGATTGCGGCAATAGTTTCGCGGCGTCCTTGATGAGAATTTTCGTATCGACGCCGGATATCGCTTTTCGCAGACGGGGCATCGTAACCTTTCCTTCAACGGCCGAAGATCATCGCCCGCAGGCTCTTGGGTACGATCAGGGCGAGACTGACGTGAATCGTCAAGAACGCCACGATCGACGTCATCGCGAAAAAGTGCACGTAGCGTGCCGTATCGTAGCCGCCGAACAGGGCGGTGAGATATTTGAACTGCACCGGTTTCCAGATCGAAAGTCCGGAAAGCACGATCACTACGGCCGCTAGTATCACGCCGACATAGAGGAGCCGCTGCACGGCGTTATAGACCGTCAAGTCGTCATGCGAGAGCCGGCCGCGCAAGGCGGCAAGAAAATCGTCAATCACCGCGCGCGGCCGGATCGGCAGCAATTTGCGGCGGAAACGACCGGTCGCGAAGCCAAGCGTGACGTAGATTAGGCCGTTGATGACCAGAAGCCACATCGCGGCGAAGTGCCACAGCAGCGCTCCAGCGAGCCATTCGCCGAGCGCAAATTGACGTGGGAAGTAAAGAAGCCTGAACAGCGGCGATGCATCGTAAATCTGCCAGCCCGAACCGATCATCATGAACATCGCGGCCGCATTGATCCAATGCGTGATTCGCACCCAAAGCGGATGGATCAGCGGCACGCCGGCGGCGGAAGTCGTCGCCGTATCAGGCAAAACCGGGGAATGGCGTGCGGCTTCGATCGTCATATCAAACATCCGGCAGCCGTCCGGCCGCGCGAACCCTTACCAAAGATGCGGAGCACGCGCCCCTCACATTCCTGTCAAATGAGATACGGTTAAAGGGCGCGCGCATCCGGCGTGCGTATAACACCGCTTGGCGGCGAGACTTCCCTCTGCGGCATTCACGCGCCCCCTTTTGACGCACTTTCGAAGCGCCTTTCCCGAGAGCCTCTGCCGGGCTATGAAGCGCGACGCGCGATGCCGGGACGATAAGGATATTTGGCTATGTCAAAAAACAGCCCCGGCAATTTCTTTGAAGATTTTCGCGTCGGGCAAGTGATCCGGCACGCGACGCCGCGCACGATTACGTGCGGCGATGTCGCGCTTTATACCGGGTTGTTCGGGGCGCGTTTCGCCGTGCAGTCCTCGGACGCTTTCGCCGGCGCGATCGGTTACCCGCGTTCGCCGATCGACGATTTGTTGGTCTTCCACATCGTA
>DASPWC010000423.1:0-4198 GCA_035622055.1 Xanthobacteraceae bacterium
GCGCCGGCCCATGATCTCGCCGCGATGCGGACCATAGGCGTGGAACAGCCGGTTCATCACCGCCGTGCCGCGCGTATCGGTGAGTAGCTCGCCGTGATAGCCGATCAGCCCCCGCGTCGGCGCGTAAAAGATCAGCCGCACCCGTCCGCCGCCGGATGGACGCATCTCGATCATCTCGCCTTTGCGCTCGGCCAGCTTTTGCACGACCACGCCGGCATGCTCCTCGTCGACGTCGATAACGACTTCCTCGATCGGCTCGAGCAGTTCGCCCGACGGAGCATGCCGGAACAGCACCTTCGGGCGAGAGACCGAAAGTTCGAATCCTTCGCGCCGCATGGTCTCGATCAGGATGCCGAGCTGCAGTTCGCCGCGCCCAGCGACTTCCATGGAGTCCTTCTCCGTGGATTCGGAAATCCGCAGCGCGACGTTGCCTTCCGCTTCGCGTAACAGGCGATCGCGGATCACCCGGCTTTGCACCTTGTCGCCCTCGGTGCCGGCGAGCGGCGAATCGTTGATGCGGAACGTCATGGTCAGCGTCGGCGGATCGATCGGCTGCGCCGGTAACGGCACAGTCACCTCCGGCGCGCAGAGCGTGTGCGAAACGAACGCTTCAGGCAGGCCGGCGATGGCGACGATATCGCCAGCGAAGCCCTCGTCGATCGGCGCCCGCTCAAGCCCGCGAAAGGCGAGCACCTTGGTGACGCGGCCTTCCTCGATCAATCCGCCGTTGCGGTCGAGCACCTTGAGCGGCTGATTGGCTTTCACCGAGCCGGACGTAATGCGGCCGGTAACGACGCGACCGAGATACGGATTGGCTTCGAGAATGGTGCCCAGCATACGGAACGCGCCGTCCTCGATCTGCGGCGGCGGAACGTGGCGAATGACGAGGCCGAACAGGGGAGCCATGCCCTGATCCTTCGGGCCTGCGGCGTCCGGCGCCATCCAGCCTTGCTTGGCCGAGCCGTAGAGAATGGGGAAATCGAGCTGTTCCTCGCTCGCGTCGAGCGCGGCGAATAGGTCGAACACGGCATTGGCCACTTCGGTCGGACGCGCGTCGGAACGATCGACCTTGTTGATGACGACGATGGGCTTAAGCCCCATCTTGAGCGCCTTGGAGACGACGAATTTGGTCTGCGGCAGCGGTCCTTCGGCGGCGTCGACTAGAACCAGCGCGCCGTCCACCATATTGAGGATGCGCTCGACCTCGCCGCCGAAATCGGCATGGCCCGGGGTATCGACGATATTGATGCGCGTGTTCCGCCAAACCAGCGAGGTCGCCTTGGCAAGAATGGTGATGCCGCGCTCGCGTTCGAGGTCGTTGGAATCGAGCGCGCGCTCGATCAGGCGCTGGTTCTCGCGGAACGAGCCCGATTGCTGCAAAAGCCGGTCGACCAGCGTGGTTTTGCCGTGGTCGACATGCGCGATGATGGCGATGTTGCGCAGGTTCATTGGCCAACCGTGAAACCGTTACGGGCCCCGAAGGGCCCGCGATTCGCAAGCGATATATAGGCAGGAACGCCCCGGAAGCAATCGCGGCCGGCCCCGCCGATGGCGCTACGCGGCGGCCGCTTTGGCGGCGGTCCCGGCGCCGCCGCCCGTCCCCGCTGCATGGTCGAGAATGGCGGTGCGGCGCGCGGCAATCGCGAAACGAAGCTGGTCGAGCGCGAACGCAAACGACATGCGCACGGTCTCGTCGAATTCCTCGTGCTCGCTTTGATGAATGATCGCGATCACGAGATTGTCAGCGTCAATCTGAAGCTGCTCGATCGCCTCGAGCGTCGGCGCAGCATGCACCTTGCGAACGAGATCAAGCGCCCGCTGCAACAACCGCAGCCGCCGCGTCCGGCTATCGCGGCGCAGATAACTTGCTACGCCGGCAATCGCCGAACCGAACACCGGAAAGATCAGCATGCCATAAAAGATGTCGTCGCCGTATTTGTCGAAAAACGACTGCTGGCTGTCGGACAGATAGGCCAATGCCCCTGGATGGACGACGATGTCGGCGTCCTTGTCGGTCGACGGCGCCTCGATTTTGATCTCGCCCGGCATCGCCGCGGCGAGCGCCTGCCGTGACGAATAGAGGGCCTTCGCCAGGCCGCCAATGGCCGATTCGCTGCCGGATTTCCGTGCCACCAGATATTCGCCGAAGCTGAGGCTCTTAAGACTATCATCCGGCGTCGGCGGATTGCCGCCGAAAGTGCCTGCATCCACATCGACGGAGTCGAACACCGTATTGCGTTTGGCAATGGCGTCGGCCTGATCGATGGCAAGGAAGGTTGGGGCGTCGCCGTTTTGGGTGGCGGCTTTCACCGTCTGGGAAATTGCCGCGCCGGTCGCCGCGCCGGCGACGAAAAGCACATCCACCTGGTTGTTTTTGATCGCGCCGGCAATATTCTTCGGATCGATTTCCGAAACCGTCACTTTGGCGCGCGGTATGCCATAGTGATCGAGCACCACGCCAAGCAGATCGGCAGTCGCCTCGTTGCCGGTCACAATGCCGACGCGTCGGCCGGAAAGCTGCTCGATCTTTTCGATCTTGGCGGATTTTTTCGCCTTCTTAACCGCAGGAACGATCAGCGCCAGAACGTTTTGGCGCACAATGGCGACCACTGGCCATCGCATCGCGCTGTCGGCAGTTGCCGGCAAGATGGCAAGATCGGCGTGGCCGCTGGCGATTGCGTCGGCGGCGGCTTGCGTGTCTGCGGTGTCAACGAGCTTCAAAGTCAAATCGTTGTGGCTCCGCCCCATCTGATCGGACAGTGCAGCGGCGAATTCGCGGTTGATCGGCGCGGCGGCGATCCGCATATGATCCATTTCGGTGCTGAAATAGAATCCGGCCCAGACCAGCCCGGCCACAAGCAGCGTACCGAGAATGGCGACCAGCCAGGTGCGGCGCAGAAGCAGTCGCACGCGGTTGCGCACAGCCTGTTCGAACGATCCGAAATTCATGCTCGTCCCTGATGCGTGTCCGCCAGCGGCCGACGCGGAACCCGATACCCGACGGAACAGCCAAAATCTCATGGCAAGAGGAGGGCGGTGCGGCGGTCCGGGCGGCATAGTTAATTCTATCACGCCTTGACCATTTTGAGGCGATGGCGCGGCTATGCATTTGCGGCGAGCCGGAGCCTTGGTTAACGCCTCAAGCGCCCGCGGGACGGCTCCATGGACCGAACCGGAAGCCGGCCGGCATCGCACGGTGCACCATCAGCATTTCGCCGACCGTCGCGGAAGTCACAAGCCCAATCAGCCGCTGCGATGCGTCGATAATTCCCACCGCCGGCGCGGATTTTTCGCGCAGCAAGCGGAACGCTTCGTCGAGGCAGTGACGATGGCCGAGCGTTGGCAGCGGTCCGGCCTTGGTGTCGGCGACGGTCGCTTCGGGGCCGCGTTCCTTCAGCGCGCGAATGAGATCGTTGCGCGCGAGCACGCCGACCGGCCGGCCCGCTGCGTCGACCACCGGAAGCTCGGTCTGGCTCGTGCGCAACAGCGTTTCCACGGCGGCATCGATGTGTTCGTCGGGCCTGAGCGTGGCGAATTCCGTCATCATCGCGGAGGTCACCGGCACACCCTGCGATATGGCGCGGATGGCCACCAGATGTGCTTCGGCGGCGGCGGCGAGATAGACGAATACGGCAATGAAAATCAGGATGGGATTACCGAACAGGCCGAGGAAACCAAGCAAAAACGCGACGCCCTGGCCGATCGAGGCCGCGATTTCGGTGGCGCGGACATAGCCGAAACGCGTCGCCAGCAAGGCGCGCAACACACGGCCGCCATCCATCGGGAAGGCCGGAATCAAGTTGAACACAGCCAAAAAGACGTTCACGACAGCAAGGCGTTCGACGAGACTCACATTCGTGCTCTCGATCGCGGCGATCTGACCGCGATCAAGGCTGGCGCCCGCCACCAAGATCAGCGCTGCGGCTATGGCAAAGTTGACCGCGGGCCCAGCGATGGCGATCAGAAATTCCTCGCTGGGCTTCTCCGGGATGCGTTCGAGACGCGCTACGCCGCCGATCGGAAGCAAGATCACGTCGGGCGTCGAGACGCCGAATATCCGCGCGGTAAAGATGTGGCCGAATTCGTGGAGCAGCACGCACAAAAACAACAGCACCATGAAGAGAAGACCGCTCCACGCCGCTTGCGCGCCGCCCGACAAATAGCTGACGCCGAAGATCCAGGCGAGAAACAACAGGAA
>DASPWC010000424.1:0-2747 GCA_035622055.1 Xanthobacteraceae bacterium
ATAGGGATGCACCATGTCGCCCTGGATCGGTCCCGGCCGCACGATCGCGACTTCGATGACGAGGTCGTAAAAACATTTCGGCTTCAGCCGCGGCAGCATCGACATTTGGGCGCGGCTTTCGACCTGGAACACGCCGATCGAGTCGGCGCGCGACAGCATTTCATAAACCGCGCTGTCGTCTTGCGGCAGCGTGGCTAGCGAATATTCGGCGCCGTAATGATCCTTAAGAAGATCGAGCCCGCGCCGCAGGCAGCTCAGCATGCCGAGCGCGAGCACATCGACTTTCATCAGCCCGAGCGTGTCGATGTCGTCCTTGTCCCATTCGATGAAGGTGCGGTCGTCCATGGCGGCATTGCCGATGGGCACGGTGTTGTCGAGCGGCGCGCGCGTGAGCACGAATCCGCCGACATGCTGGGAGAGGTGGCGGGGAAATCCGATCAGCTCGCCGGCCAGTGCGACGGCCTGGCGGATCGCCGGATTTGCCGGATCGAGACCGGCTTGGCGGATATGATCGTCCAGCAATCCATCGCCATAGCCCCACACTGTTTTTGCCAGCGCCGCCGTGACGTCTTCGGTCAATCCCAAAGCCTTGCCGGTTTCGCGGATGGCGCGGCGAGAACGGTAATGCACCACGGTAGCGCAGATCGCCGCGCGATGGCGGCCGTAGCGCCGGTAGATATATTGAATCACTTCCTCGCGCCGCTCGTGCTCGAAATCGATGTCGATGTCGGGCGGCTCGCCGCGATTTTCGGAAATAAAGCGAGCGAATAGGAGGTTGCTTTTGTCCGGATTGACCGAAGTAATGCCGAGGCAAAAGCAGACCACGCTGTTGGCCGCCGAACCGCGGCCTTGGCAGAGTATTTCCTTCTCCTGGCGCCGCGCGAAAGAAACGAGATCGTGCACGGTGAGGAAGTAGCGGGCATAGTCGAGTTTACCGATCACCGCGAGTTCATCGTTCAGCTGTTTCCTGACGTCGTCGGGAATGCCGTGCGGATATTTGTCTTTCGGATAACGCTCTTGCGCTCCCGTCCAGGCGAGATCTTCCAGATGTTGCTGGGCGGTCTTGCCCGACGGCACCGGCTCGTCGGGATATTCGTATTTAAGTTCGGAAAGCGAGAAGCGGCAGGATTCGGCGATACGGGCGGTGCGGGCAATGGCGTCGGGAAACTTGGCGAATAGCCTCGCCATTTCCGCCGGGGTTTTCAGATGCCGTTCGGCATTGATCGAAAGCCTCAATCCGGCTTCGGCGATGGTGCATTTTTCCCGGATGCAGGTGAGCAGATCGGCAAACGGCCGGCGTTCCGGCGCGTGATAGAAGATGTCATTGACGGCAACGAGCGGCGCATGAAGTTCGCCGCCGAGTTCGGCCAGAAGACCGAGCCGGCGCGGTTCGTCGCCGCGATGATAGTGCACGCCGGCAAGGAAGGTGCGGCCGGCCGCTGCGCGAACCAGGGCGCCGAGCCGCGAGGTGAAAGCGGTCAGCCTCTCGCGCGAAGCGCCACGAGAGAGCATCGGCGGCGGCAGCGCAATGAAAATCTGACCTTCAGCCGCATTGAGAATCTCCTCAAGGGCCAAATGACATTCGCCTTTTTTTGCCTTGAGGTTGCCGGCCGTGATCAGGTGGCAGAGCCGGCCATAGGCCGCGCGGTCGGTCGGATAGGCCAACACTTCGAAACCATCGACCGTCACCAGGCGGGAGCCGGTCAGCAGTTTTATTTTTCTTTTCCTGGCTTCGTCATAAGCGCGCACCACGCCGGCAAGACTGTTGCGGTCGGCAATGCCGATGGCGGTGAGGCCAAGCTCATCGGCGCGCGCCACTATTTCCTGAGGATGCGAGGCGCCGCGGAGGAAGGAAAAATTAGTGGTTACAGCGAGCTCGGCATAGGCGCTCATTTACATTCTCACATAAACAACTCACGCAAACAGGCCATGCACGAACCAGCGCGCCGCCGCGGTCTCGCGGCCGTAGAGACCTTCGCGGTAGAGCCAGAAGCGGCGGCCTTCGCTGTCCTCGATGAGGTAGTAATCGCGGGTGGGCGAAAGATCGCAGTGATGCCTATGGCGAAGCCACCATTCGGCTGCGATGCGTTCCGGACCTTGTGCGCCGGCGACGTCGTAAGTCACTCCGCGCCAGCAAAAACGCCGCGGCGGCCCGTCGGGAACAAGCGCCATGACTTCGGTTGGCTCGGCATGCGGCAGAAGAAAAAGCGGCCGCGCATGCTCCGGTTCAGGCCAAGCAAGCGCCGCCATGCCCTCGACCGGCGGCAGTATTTCGGCGCGTTCGGGAATATGGCTGGGGAAGGCTTCGAATTGCCGTACACGATGCCGGCCGAGCCGTTGCTGCAGTGCGTCGATCAAGGCCGGGCGGCGTTCGATTTCGACGTCATCCTGGGGCGCTTGCGAAGGATGCGCGGTTAAGGCATTCAGCGCCGCCTGTTGCGCCGGCATGGACTCGACGCGCGTGACGGCAACGCCGATTGCCTCGAAACCGAAACCGGCATCTTGCATGGCCGATAGCGCGTCGAGCTTGAGATCAATCAGCCGAGCCACGTGGGAAATGCTGCGCGTCGGCGAGGTCAGTCCGATGTCGATGGTCTCGACCGCGCCATCGACGCGATAGAGGCTCAGTTTCAGCGCGCGCATTCCGACATCGTCGCGCACGAGCACATGCGTGAGGTTCTGCATGAGGCGGCAAGCGCGGGCGACAATCGCTTTTTGAGTGAGGATCGGCTCAAGCAAATATTGCA
>DASPWC010000425.1:0-5933 GCA_035622055.1 Xanthobacteraceae bacterium
CTCGTCCAGTTCGAACCGTAACGGTCGAGAAACGCGAGGCCGGCACGCCGGTCACGCTCACGGGCCGCATCGAAGCCGAAGACGAAGTGGACCTCGGTTTTCGAATCTCGGGGCGCCTTCTGGAAAACAACGGCAGGCTCGGCGATCGGGTTGAGGCCGGACAATTGGTGGCGCGACTCGAACCGCAGAACGAGATGAACCAGCTGCGCTCCGCGCAGGCCAATCTCGCGGCGGCGCAGGCGGCGCTGACGCAAGCGCAAAATCACTTTGAACGTCAGGACACGCTTCTCGAACAGGGCTGGACGACGCGCGCCAATCACGATCAGGCGACGAAGGCGATGCAGACGGCTCAAGCGCAAGTCGACTCGGCCGAAGCGCAATTGAAGGCGGCGAAAGACCTAGTCAGCTTCACCGAACTCGATGCGGATGCGCCCGGCGTCATCACCGAAGTCGGGCCGCGGGCCGGCGCGGTCGTGCAGGCCGGGCAGATGATCGTCAAGCTCGCCCGCAAAGACGGACGCGACGCGGTCTTCGACGTGCCGGCCCAGCTCATAAGGTCGGCGCCTCCCGAGCCGCAGATCATCGTCAGTTTGGCGGACGATCCGTCGGTCACCGCTAAAGGACGCGTGCGCGAAGTTTCACCTCAGGCGAACCCGGTGACCAGAACATTCGACGTGAAGGTCGGGTTGACCGATCCGCCGTCGGCGATGCAGCTCGGTACGACGGTGAACGGCCTCATGCAGATGGAGGCTTTTCCGGTCATCGATATTCCGGCGTCGGCGCTGACGCGATTTAATCAGCAGCCCGCGGTTTGGATCGTCGATCCATCGAGCCTTACGGTTTCGCTGCGGAATGTCCAGGTGCTGCGTTACGATCCGGCGACGGTCGCCGTTTCGCAGGGTCTCGACACTGGAGAAATCATCGTCACGGCGGGCGCTCAGGCGCTGCACCCCGGGCAAAAGGTCCGCTTGCTCGGATCGCCGGCGTCATGACCGGGATCAATCTGTCGGAGTGGGCGCTCAAGCACCGCTCGCTCGCGATTTATTTGATGATCGTCGCCGTGGCCGCCGGGATAATCTCCTACCTCCGGCTCGGCCGCAGCGAAGATCCCTCGTTCATCATCAAGACCATGGTGGTTCAGGCCGCGTGGCCGGGCGCGAGCGTCGAAGAGACGCTCAAGCAGGTGACAGAGCGCCTCGAGCGCACGCTGCAGGAAACACCGCGCCTCGATTTCCTGCGCAGCTTCACGCGCGCCGGTGTTACGACGATCTTCGTCAATCTCAAGGGCGAGACGCCGGCAAGGGAGGTTCCCGACATCTGGTATCACGTCCGCAAGAGCATCGGCGACATGCGCTCGACCCTTCCCGCCGGCGTGATCGGACCGGGCTTCAACGACGAATTCGGCGATACGTTCGGGATCATCTACGGATTTACGGCCGACGGCTTTACCCATCGCGAGCTGCGCGATTACGTGGAGGATATCCGCTCGAAGCTTCTGCACGTGCCCGACGTATCGAAGATCGAAATCCTCGGCGCGCAGGACGAGAAGATTTACGTGGAATTCTCGATGCAGCAGCTCGCCACATTAGGTCTCGACCGCTCGGCGCTGATCGCGGCGCTGCAAGCGCAGAACATCGTACAGCCGGCGGGCACGATCGAAACCGGCGACGAGGTGCTGTCGCTGCGGGTCTCCGGCGCATTCCATTCGGAAGAGGACGTGTTGGCGACGAACTTCTTCGTCAACGGGCGGCTGCTCCGCCTCAGCGATATCGCACGCGTCCGCCGCGGCTATTCCGACCCGCCGCAACCGCTGTTCCGGGTGAACGGCGAACCGGCCATCGGCCTTGCCATAGCCATGCGCGAGGGTGGCGACATCCTCGCCCTGGGCAACAATATCAAGAAGGCGATGGCCGGCATCACGGCCAACCTCCCGCTCGGCATCAATCCGGTGCTGGTCGCGGATCAGCCGGTCACGGTCAAGTACGCCATTGCCGAGTTCATGACGTCGCTGTGGCAGGCGGTGGCGATCATCTTGTTCGTGAGCTTCATCAGCCTCGGCGTGCGGCCCGGCTTGATCGTCGCGCTTGCCATCCCGCTTACTCTCGCCGTCGTCTTTTCCGTGATGCAGCTTACGGGCATCGACATGCAGCGCATTTCGCTCGGCGCGCTCATCATCGCTCTCGCTTTGCTCGTCGACGACGCAATGACCACCGTCGACGCCACCCTCACCCGGCTCGCGCAGGGCGACAGCAAGGTAGAGGCGGCCTCGTACGCGTTCCGCGCCTACGCCTTCGCCATGCTTGCGGGCACGCTGGTGACGATCGCGGGGTTCATCCCCGTCGGCTTTGCGGCAAGTTCGGCGGGCGAATACACGTTTTCGCTGTTCGCGGTCGTCGCCATTGCGCTCATCGCATCGTGGTTCGTCGCGGTGATCTTCGCACCGATTCTCGGCGCGGCTATCCTCAAACCACCGCAAACAACACAAAGCACCGCGCCCGCCAAGCCGGGCTGGGTGTTCCGGACCTACCGGCGTTTCCTCACAGGGGCGATGCGGGCAAGATGGTTGACGATTGCGCTGACGGTTGCGCTTTTTGTCGCGTCGTTTCTGGCACTGCCGCTCATTCCCCGCCAGTTCTTTCCTTCGTCGGATCGCCCGGAGCTCCTGGTCGACCTCGATCTGCCGCAGAATGCCTCAATTTATGCCAGCGAATCGCTCGCGGAACGTTTTGACGCTGCGCTAAAGAACGACACTGATGTCGCGCGCTGGAGCACATATGTCGGTCGCGGCGCAATCCGGTTTTATCTTCCGCTCAACGTGCAACTGCCGAACAGCTTCTTTTCGCAAGCCGTCATCGTCGCAAAGGATGTCGCGGCGCGCAAGCGGCTCCAGACCAAACTGGAGAAACTCCTGGCGAACGATTTTCCGAACGTGGTGGCTCGCGTCTACCCCTTGGAACTCGGTCCGCCAGTTGGATGGCCGGTGCAATATCGCGTAAGCGGTCCCGACATTTCCGAGGTTCGCGAGATCGCGGCGAAGCTCGCACAAGTGGTGGCGAAGAATCCGCAAGCTGCAAACGTCAATTTCGACTGGATGGAGCCAGCGCGGCAAGTGCGCATCCGCATCGACCAGGACGAAGCACGCTTGTTGGGCTTAAGCTCGCAGGCGCTCGCCGGCGTCCTCAATACGGTGATGACCGGCGCTTCGGTCACCCAAGTGCGCGACGATATCTATCTCGTCGACGTCGTCGTGCGCGCGACCGACGAGCAGCGCCTGTCTCTTGAGACCCTGTCTACTCTGCAGGTTCCACTGCCCAGCGGGCGCACGGTTCCGTTGAGCCAGTTCGCCACGTTCGAATACGAGCAGGATTATCCGCTAATCTGGCGACGCGACCGGGATCCGACACTAACTGTGCAGGCCGATGTAACGCCCGGAACGCTGCCGGAGACGGTGGTCGATGCGCTCTCGCCCGAAATCGAGGCGTTAGCCAAAACCCTGCCGCCGCCCTACCGCATCGCCGCGGGCGGCACGGCGGAGGAAAGTGCAAAGTCGCAAGCCTCGGTCATCGCCATGGTGCCGCTCATGCTGCTCATCATGCTCACGGTCCTGATGTTCGAGTTGCGAAGTTTCCAGCGCTTGTTTCTCGTCCTTACCGTCGGACCTCTGGGTCTTATCGGGGTTGTCGCCGCGCTCCTTATTTCAGGAAGGCCGCTAGGGTTCGTCGCCATACTCGGCATTTTAGCGCTGCTCGGCATGATCACCAAAAACGCCGTTATCCTGATCGGTCAGATCGAGACTGAAAGAACGCAGGGCAAAGATGTCTACCAGGCCGTCATCGATGCTAGCAGCACCCGCTTCCGGCCCATCATGCTCACTGCGGTCTCTACAGTGCTCGGTTTGATTCCGATTGCGCCAACTGTATTCTGGGGACCGATGGCTTTCGCCATTATGGGCGGCTTGCTGGTGGCCACCATTTTGACGTTGGTTTTTCTACCAACGCTGTATGTGACCTGGTTTCGAGGGAAAGAAAGTCGATCAGATGCTCGGCCCTTGGGGTCGACGTGAGGACAAATCTCTTATTCGCCCGGCGATCCGTTAAGGCATCAGACTGGAATCAGACCGGAATCGCCGACGGATGAGTACCTTATACGCTTCGAAAGTTTGCGCGCGCCGGCGGCGATATTATCGTGACAATGCACAGTTGAAGGGCGTCACTCGATCGGCTGGCAAGCCGCATAAAAATAAAGGGAGGATCGCAACGTTCTTTTTTTCAACGTCTCCCGTTTCTCTCTCTCACGATCGGCCGTAGTACTCGGCGCGCCGACTTTGCAAAGCGCCTGGGGTGCATCCCTATACAAAAGGCTTAGGTTGCTCTGATTAATTCAACTAACGTCACATCAGCAGTGATCCAGTGAGTAATCAACTCGCGTGTACGATACCGGTTGATGCATTGGCCTAAAGTTCTGACGTGCTTGCCTCGAGAGCTGGCGTGCAGCAGATGACCGAGGTGCGCGTAATCAGAAACTAACCTAACGGAGCGCAAGCATGAGCCGAGCAACAAACGCGAATACGGATACCAATACCACGGCTTGGCACGCGATATCCGCCGACGAAGTTGTGAAGCGGCTCGCTACCGACGGCGAGAAGGGGCTCGAAGCGGCCGAGACCGCCGCCCGGCTGCAAAAGTATGGTCCCAATCGCCTGCCGGAGGGCAGAAAGCGAGGACCGCTCATGCGGTTTCTCGCTCAGTTCAACAATATCCTGGTCTATGTTCTTCTCGGCGCCGGCTTCATTAAGCTGATGCTGAACCTCTGGGTCGATGCCGGCATCATCTTCGCCGTGGTTGTTCTCAACGCGCTGCTTGGCTTCATCCAGGAGGGCAAGGCAGAAAAGGCGCTGGATTCGATCCGCAACATGTTATCCGCCGAGGCCCGGACGGTGCGCGGCGGCGAGGCGCGCATGATTCCCGCCGAAGCGCTCGTTCCGGGAGACGTTGTGATCCTGGAATCAGGCGACAAGATTCCGGCAGACCTGCGGCTCGTCGACGCCAAGAACCTGCGCACCGAAGAGGCTGCGCTCACCGGGGAATCAGTGCCGGCCGACAAGACGACCGAAGTGGTGCCTGCGAATGCCACCGTCGGCGACCGCGAAAACATGGCGTTCTCCGGCACGATGGTCGTATCGGGTCGCGCGACCGGCATCGTTGTCGCGACCGGCAGCGAGACCGAGCTCGGCCGCATCAATCAGCTACTCGCCAGCGTCAGCCCGCTTGAGACTCCGCTTCTGCGCCAGATCAAAAAATTCGGCTACTCCGTCACCGCCGCCATCGGCGTGATCAGTGTCTTGATCTTCGCCTACGGCAAATGGGTGGAGGGCATGGCCTTCGTCGAGTTGTTTCAGGCGGTCGTCGGCATCGCCGTATCGCTCATCCCGGAAGGACTGCCTGCGCTTATTACGATAACACTCGCCATCGGCGTCCAACGCATGGCGCGGCGCAACGCGATCATTCGGCGTTTGCCCGCGGTTGAGACGCTCGGCTCGGTATCGCGGATCTGCTCGGACAAGACGGGCACACTCACCTTGATGGAGATGATGGTGGTGTCTGCCGTCACCGCGGAGTCTGCCTATGAGGTCAGCGGCGACGGCTACGCGCCCGAGGGCGAAGTCCAGAAAGATGGCAAGCCAGTGGGCAAGGACCCGGTGCTCGCGCTCATGGGCCGCGTCTCGATGCTTTGCAATGACGCCGAGCTCTTCCAGGAGGAAGGGGCGTGGAAAGTGGAAGGCGATCCAACCGAAGGAGCACTCTACCCGTTCGCGAGCAAGCTTGGCATGGATCGCGCTACCGAGCAGGCCGCGTCGCCGCGGATCGACGCCATTCCATTCGAGTCGGAGCACAAATTCATGGCGACGCTCCACAAGTCCGCCGCGAGTGAGG
>DASPWC010000426.1:0-8470 GCA_035622055.1 Xanthobacteraceae bacterium
TTGTGTTTTCCTTGGGGAGGAGATGGCGATGGCAAAGATCAACGGACTGTGCGTCGGTGAATCACTGGTCGGTGACGGCAACGAAGTCGCCCACATCGATCTCATTATGGGACCGCGCGGCAGCGCGGCCGAGGCCGCATTCGCGAACTGTCTGACCAACAACAAGGACGGGTTTACGTCGTTGCTCGCCGTGGTCGGGCCAAACTTGTTGACCAAGCCGGCAACTGTGATGTTCAACAAGGTCACGATCAAGGGCGCCAAGCAGGCGGTACAGATGTTCGGCCCCGCCCAACATGCCGTCGCCAAGGCGGTTGCCGACAGCGTGGCTGAGGGCATTATTCCCCAAGACGAGGCCGACAATCTGTTCATTTGCGTCGGCGTGTTCATTCACTGGGATGCCGCCGACGACAAGAAAATTCAGGACTTCAACTATCGCGCCGTGAAGGAATCGATCGAGCGGGCAGTCAAGGGCGAGCCGAAGGCCGCCGAGGTTGTCGCCAAGCGCAATCAGGTGAAACACCCGTTCGCCGCGGCATAATGCGACCGAGCCGTCAACGACGGCATTCGTCAGATCGGCCAAAGCTCACAGACGCGCGAGTTGCGCGCCTGTGAGCCGGCCGTTGTGCAGGCAGGTGGCGACGAGCGCCCCCGCGATCCCGGCACGCCGCAGCGCGACGAGATCGACAGGGTCGCGCACGCCGCCGGCGGCGTAGATGAGCTTGTCGGGAGCGGTCGCCCTGATCGCCGAAAGTCGATCCATGTCCGGACCGTTTCCGCTCCCGACGCGGGCCAGCATCATGGCGATGACCTTGCTCGGCCAGTTCATCGGATTGCCCAACAAAGCCGCAGGCCCGAGGAACGCGTCGGCGCGATAGTCGAGCGACAGGATCACCCGGGCGTCTCGCGACAGGCTGCCGAGAAGCGAGCAGTCGCTTTGGCTCTCGCTGCCGAGGACCAGGTTGCCAAGTCCGGTCGCGAGCCATGACCTTGCGCGGGCGAGGTCGGCCGCGCCGTTGTCGACCCAGAAGATGAGATCGGGAAACTCGCTCTTCAGAAGCGCGAATGCGGCGTCGTTGTCGCCGGTATGTTCAATGGCGTCGAGATCGGCGATGTAGAACGTCTTGAACGGATAGATCGCCAACAAGCCGCGGGTCACATCGACCGGGCTACTGGTCGCCGCCAGCGGCGTTTCGATCGGTCGGTACTGATCGCGCCGCCCCATTCGCGCATGCACCACCGTGCCCTGCTTGAGATCGAGAACGGGTATGATCTCCATGACAGGACCTTGCGTCGCGCAAGACGGCCGAGTCATCGTATATCGCATCGGTATCGTGGGCGAGGCAACATGGCCGCGGTGATCGGATGGGATATCGGCGGCGTTCATCTCAAGGCCGCGCGCGCGCAGGACAGCCGCATCACCAAAACCGCGCAATACGCTTCGCCGCTTCGCGGCGGAACCGGGCGTCTGGTCGAGGCGTTCGCCGAAGCCCGCGCCGCGATGGGCAGAGCCGACCGCAACGTGATCACCATGACCGGCGAGTTGGCCGATACCTTCGCTTCGCGCCGGGAAGGCGTCAGTTGTCTGGTCAAGCTTGCCGCCCGCGAACTCGGCGAGATTTCAGTCTATGCCGGGCGGGCGGGTTATCTGCGACCGGAAGACGCCGCCGAGCATTCCACCGATATCGCGTCGGCCAACTGGCATGCCTGCGCGGCGCTGGTCGCCAGTAAATGCGCCGACGCGCTGTTGGTCGACCTCGGCTCGACCACGACCGACATCGTTCCGATCGTGCATGGCAAGGTGGCGGCCCGCGGTTATACCGATGCGGAGCGGCTCGCCGCCGGAGAATTGGTCTATACCGGGCTGGTGCGCGGGTTTGTCATGGCGGCTGCCGATCGCGCGCCGGTTTATGGCGCGTGGACCGGCTTGATCAACGAGAATTTCGCCACCATGGCCGACGTTCATCGCATCCTCGGGACCCTGCCCGCGGATGTTGACCTTATGCCGACGGCCGACGGCCGCGAAAAAACCAAGGACGCATCGCGTGCGCGGCTCGCGCGGATGGTAGGAGGCGACGCCGACGACGCGGACGAAGAAACCTGGCGGTTGCTCGCGCAGTGGTTCGCCGAAGCGCAACTGCGCGCGATCGCCGACGCTGTCGCCCTGGTGCGGTCGCGCGGCGTCCTGCCGGCGGAGGTTCCGATCGTTGCCGCCGGCATCGGGCTCGCGGCCGTCGCCGAGATTGCGCGGAGATCGGGCTGCGCCTACGTCACGTTCGACAGCTTGCTGGACACTACGCCGGAGGCGCGGGCCGCGGCTTGCCACTGCGCACCGGCAGTCGCGCTGGCTCTGCTTTCTTCGTGATCCGCCGAGGTTACCGACGCGCCGATGCGTTGGGCTGCGACGGCTTCACTGCAGCTCGACTGCGACCGTGAAAAAATCGTCATGCGAGCAAATCACCCGGAATTCGCGTCGATAGCTCGACATGTAATCATGGGCGGCCCGAAACTCGTGCAGGACGTCGCCAAATTCGTCGAATATCAGGATCGAGCCTTTCGGCAGGATTGCGTCGAGCTTGGTGAGGCAATAGAGCGCCGATGAATAGAGGTCGCAGTCGATATGCACGACGATCTGCCTGTCGGTCCTGAAACCGGCGAGAAACTTCGGCAAAGTGTCCTGAAACATTCCGACCACGAAGCCGACGCGGGGATCCGTCGTCTCGGGCGCCCGGCCGCCGGTATCGAAGCGTCCGCGCGCGAAATCGGCGTTCCAATCTTCCGGCAAGCCGGTAAAGCAATCAAAGCCAAAAAATCGGCTGTCAGCCGCTTTGTTCTGTTGGGCAAAATAGAAAATGCTGTGGCTCTCGTGGACGCCGATTTCCAGATAGTCGATCGCGGCGTCCGTTTTGTTGGCGACAAAGGTCCACATCGCTTCGCGGGTCGAAAAGGACGGAACGTTCGAGTTTTTTTGCTTGAAGCTCTGGAACAGCGGCCGGCGATTCAGTTTGTCGACGATGCTGACGTAAGGCATATATCGTCCGTAGTTGACGATCGCGGCGTTGGTCAGGAAGCGCCTGGTCTGCTTGGCTTGCTGGAGAATGGACATTGGATTGTTGCTCTCAACGCAAAGCCGCAAGGAGGAACGCAAAAAAGGGCGCTATCGGCGCCGCCACCCGATCCCCTGGCGTCATGGCGGCAACGTGAATATCATCTTGGCAACGCTGAGTAGTTTCAAGCCGGTATTAACTTTAATGGCGCGGCGACAGGCCGAGCCCTAAACTTGGTGAGATTGACCGCTCGCGTTTGCGCGGCGATACGAGCTTGGCGGACAACTTGAAACAACAGGCTGCAGACGTGTCCCGAATAATCCTTCTTGTCGCCGCCATTGTCGCCGCAACAGGCAGCGCCACAGCGCAGAACCGGCCGACCCGGTTTTGGAACCTGACCCGCAACACGATCTCGGAATTCTACCTGGCGCCTGCAGGCACTTCGACTTGGGGGCCCAATCAGTGCAAGAGCGACAAAGACGGCACCGTCGAGCACGACGAGCGGCTGCGGATAACCAACGTGCCGTCCGGAACCTATGACGCCAAGTTCACCGACGTGACCGGGCGCACCTGTACTATCCGTGACCTCAAAATCGAGACCGGAGCGATCTTCACCATCGAGGAGAAGGATCTGCGATCTTGCGAGCACTAAACGGAACCTTCCGGGCGCGCAACCGGACGTAAACGCGATCCGCCACCACACCGACTGTGATTAAATATTCGTTAAATATCATTAGCCATTTTTGTTTTCCGGTCTTCCGGCCAAGCCTTGCGAGAGGGCGTTCGATGGTCTGTGCCGCTGCGCTTATCCCCGTAGTCGCTACCTTAGGGCTACTTACGGCGCCAGCTGCCGGATCGGCCGGCTGCTAGCCGATGTTCAAAGTCGACAACGGCTCTCTTTTTGGTCGCGTTTCGCGCCTGACGATACGGACCAAGACGCTCGCTGCCGCCGCGATCGCATTGACCTGCCTTATCGGAATGGGCGTCACCGTCCATCTGACCTCGAGCCGGGTCGGACGTAGCTTGAACGAGCTTTCGGCTTCAAATCTTCCGACGCGCGCCGCCGCTGTGGCGGTGAACAATGCCGTCATCGCCGTGCATATGGCGGTGTTTCGGTTCGTCTCCTGGGCGAGCAATGGTGTGAATGGCACGCTTCTGCAAAACCTGCGCCGGGAAATCGAGGCTGATTTCCTGGTCATCCAACACAATTTCACGGAGCTTGCGGCGCGGCCGAATCTATCGACAGCAGAGAAGACGGACCTCAATACGCTCCATACCAAGCTCTCTCAATACGAAAGCACGGCCAAAGATGTCCTCGACGTCGCTATCGCGGACCCGCCAATGGGCACGATGATGCTGGGACAAACCGACGACGAGCTGACCAGCGTCGAAGCCGACATCCGCAAGATCCTCTCTGCGATAACGGCAAACACGAATTCGATCGTCGATGATATGGCGGCGGCAACGAGAGGCGAAACATTGTCCCTCGCGATTGGATTGCTCACGTGCTTGGCATTCAGCATTGCGGCCATCGCGTTCGTTGCGCGATCGATCGTGAGGCCGATAACTTCGATAACCAGCGCCATGCAGAGGTTATCGACGGGCGACACCACGGTGAGGTTGGCCTATCACCATCGCGCGGATGAAATCGGACGGATGATTGAGGCCATTGAAGTGTTTCGCCGAAACATGCTCGAGATACAGTCGATGCAGCAGTCGCGGCGCGAAGCTGAGGAGCAACGAGCATCCGAGCGCAAGGAGGAAATGGCCGCGCTTGCCGAGGAGTTTGAGGGTTCGGTGAAGCAGATCGCCGGTCAACTCGTGGAAGCTGTGACAGCCGTTCGCAACAATGCCGAGGTGATGGCAAAGGCGGCCGAAGACACCCGCACGAAGTCGGGCTCGACCGTGCAGGCGGTCGTCACCACGCGCGAGAACGTCGAGGCTGTTGCGCAGGCGGCGAGTGTACTCTCGCGGACCATCGACGATCTGGCGCGGCGGACCAATGATGTTTTCCGCCTTACCAACGATACCGCGAGCCGGTCGCAGAGCGCCAGCGCGGAACTCGCGAAGCTCGCCGCTTCCGTGGAGCAGATCCTGCCGATTACCGATCTTATTCAAGGCATTGCACAGCAGACCAATCTGCTGGCGCTGAATGCCACGATCGAGGCGGCGCGGGCCGGTTTGGCCGGCAAGGGCTTTGCGGTCGTCGCCGTGGAAGTCAAATCCCTTGCCCAGCAAAGCGGGGCGGCGACCGAGGAAATAGCGACCAAAATCGAGGCCGTGCGCGAAACCTGCGGCGCCGCGGTTTCGACCATCAGTCAAATCATCAACGCGGTCGAAAACCTCAGCGCTTCCGTAACCGAGATATCGACCGGAATAGGGGAGCAATCCGCGGAAACTGCTGGAATCTTCGCCAGCGCCAGATCGGCCGCCGACTGTTCACGCGCCGTGGCCACGAATATCGTCGACCTCAACAGTCACGCCGACGATACGTACACGGCGTCAAACGAGGTTCTCGAAACGACCAAGCGCCTTTTCGATCACACCCACGGCGTGCAGGCCAACGCCGAGAGATTCCTCCGCCACGTCCGGCGATTGCAGGGCTAGAAGGCCTTTATCCGGCCTTCGTCCCTATTTGTCGTAGCCGACGCCGACGAAATATTCTCCCATCTTCTCTATGTACGCGCCTCGGTCTTCGATCTTATTGGTAACGGGACTCGGCCATTTGTAACTCAGCCATCCGCTCCCTGGACCGAACGCGATCGCGTGCATCTCCTGGATCAAATACTTGCCGTCCTGATCCTTTAGCAACATCAGATTCTTTCCGACCAGGGCCGGTCGCGCGCCATTGGCGAGGCAGACGCCATCCTTGTCGTAGATAAAGGGATAGAGATCGCCGTCGTGGAATTCCGCCGTCGATTTGTCGTTCACGGCTGCGACGGTGGCGGCAAACCCATCGCGTTTGAATTTCTCTTGAACGCGTTTGACCATTGCGAAGGTCGCCTGCTGTTTGGGGCTAAGGTCGTTGACCGCAGCGGATCCGACTGAGCCAGCGAGAGCGACTAGGAAAAGGGCAACCACTATGCTACGCATGTCATGGCCTCGGGCGATAAATCGCGAGCATCGGAAACTTTTCGGCATTTTCGGCATAGCGCCGCCTCCTTAAGAGTCCGTTACCTAATTCGGCGCGCGCCGGATAGCGGACGTTTCGTCCCGTCCTCGACTAAGGGACTCGGCGGTCTTCTCCGGCGGCTGGCGGCGCTCCCTCGCGTCCCACCCGCTCGCGGAAGCGCGCGCGCCGTGTTATCGGGCCCGCGACTTCGGGCCGGACCAGATGGCTTGCGAATTCACGCTGCCGGGAGGGCGTAAAAAAGGAAAATCAGAACAAAAAATACCGCTGCGTCATCGCCAGCTTCTCGGCCGGAGCGCAGGTGAGCAACTCGCCGTCGGCGCGCACCTCATAGGTTTCCGGATCGACCTCGATCTCTGGCGTCGCGTCATTATGGATCATATTCTTTTTTGAGATCTTGCCGCGGGTGTTCGCCACCGCGACCAATTCCTTTTCGATGCCAAGCTTCTTGCCGAGCCCGGCTTTGACCGCCGCCTTCGAGGCGAATACGACCGAGGAGGCGGTGCGGGCGCGGCCGAAGGCGCCGAACATCGGCCGGTAGTGGATCGGCTGCGGCGTGGGGATCGAGGCGTTCGGATCGCCCATCGGCGCGGCGACGATGGTGCCGCCCTTGACGATACAGTCGGGCTTGACGCCGAAAAACGCCGGCGACCACAAGACGAGATCGGCGAGCTTGCCTTTCTCCACCGAGCCGATCAGCTTCGCGACGCCGTGCGCGATCGCCGGATTGATGGTGTATTTGGCGACGTAGCGCTTGACCCGGACATTGTCGTTGTCGCCCTTCTCCTGCGGGAGCCGCCCGCGCTGCCGCTTCATCTTGTCCGCCGTCTGCCAGGTGCGGATGACGACTTCGCCGACGCGGCCCATGGCTTGGGAATCCGAGGACATCATCGACAAGGCGCCGATGTCGTGGAGGATGTCTTCGGCCGCGATCGTCTCCTTGCGGATGCGGCTTTCGGCGAAGGCGAGGTCCTCGGCGATCGACGGATCGAGATGGTGGCACACCATCAGCATGTCGAGGTGCTCGTCGATGGTGTTGCGCGTATAGGGCCGCGTTGGATTGGTCGACGACGGCAGCACGTTCTTCAGGCCCGCGATCTTGATGATGTCGGGCGCGTGGCCGCCGCCGGCGCCTTCGGTGTGCAGCGCATGGATGGTGCGTCCCTTGAACGCTGCGATGGTGTCCTCGACGAAACCCGACTCGTTGAGCGTGTCGGTGTGGATCATCACCTGGACGTCGTAATCGTCGGCGACCGAGAGGCAGCAATCGATCGCCGCCGGCGTCGTGCCCCAGTCCTCGTGCAGCTTCATCGCGCAGGCGCCGGCCTTGATCATCTCCTCGAGCGCCGCCGGGCGCGAGGCGTTGCCCTTGCTGGCAAAGCCGAGATTGACGGGAAACGCGTCGGCCGCCTGGATCATCCGCGCGATGTGCCACGTGCCCGGCGTGCAGGTGGTGGCAAAGGTGCCGTGCGAGGGCCCGGTGCCGCCGCCGAGCATCGACGTAACGCCGGCCATCAGGGCTTCCTCGATCTGCTGCGGGCAGATGTAGTGGATGTGGGTATCGAAGCCGCCGGCGGTGAGGATCTTGCCTTCGCCGGCGATCACGTCGGTGCCCGGGCCGATGACGATGGTGACGCCGGGCTGGATGTCGGGATTGCCGGCCTTGCCGATTGCGGAGATTTTCCCGTACTTGATGCCGACGTCGGCTTTGACGATGCCCCAATGATCGAGAATGATCGCATTGGTGACGACGGTATCGGCCGCGCCCTGTTTGTTGCTGATCTGGCTCTGTCCCATGCCGTCGCGAATCACCTTGCCGCCGCCGAATTTCATTTCCTCGCCGTAGGTGCAAAAATCCTTTTCCACTTCGACGATGAGATCGGTGTCGGCAAGCCGCACGCGGTCGCCTGTGGTCGGCCCGAACATGTCGGCGTAGACGGAGCGGCTCAAACGTGCAGGCATCTTATCCTCCGGTTCCGAAAAATCCCCAGTGTTATCCCCAGCGCGTCCGATTGGCGCGCGTCATCACGCTTTAACTTGCTTCGCGCCGTCGGCGCACTATCCTCTTTCCCAGATCGCTCGCGTTCGGTTCAGCCGGATGCAAGGGGTCGCCAAGATCAGATTGGCCTCGGTGGCGAAGTCGCTACCGGCAAGGAACCGAGTGCAAATTTGATCCTGGTTCCCAGCAGCGGGTAGCAGCGCTGAGAACGTGACGGGCGGGCTTGCGAAAGCTCGCTCGTCATGACTTTTCTAGCCTTCCCATGATCTCTTGCCGGAAGCCGTAGACGGTGCGCTT
>DASPWC010000427.1:0-2622 GCA_035622055.1 Xanthobacteraceae bacterium
GCGGCTTTCCCCTTTTGCCAGATCGTCTTGGCTGCCTCTTTCGGGATGAGGCCGAGCTCGGCCATCGCATCGGCAGCATGCGCCTCGATTTCGAACCAGATGCGAAATCGCGTTTCCGGCGACCAGATCGCCGCCATTTGCGGACGCGTATAGCGCGCAATGGTCACGCTGCTTCGCCCCGCACGAGGGCCGCGGCGTTGCGAATGGCGGCGATGTTGGCGCGGTAGGATTCCGGCGTGCGGTCCTTGAAGACCGCCGAGCCAGCGACAAAGACGTTGGCGCCTGCCCGCGCCGCCTCGGCCGCGTTTTCCGGCGTGATGCCGCCGTCGATTTCGATGTCGATCGGACGTGCACCGGCGAGCGCGCGCACATTGCGCAGCTTCGCAAGCGCGTCGGGAATGAATTTCTGGCCACCGAAGCCCGGATTGACGGACATTACGAGGATGAGATCGACGAGATCGATGACGTGCTCGATGGCTGTTTCCGGCGTGCCGGGATTCATCGTTACGCCCGCTTTCTTGCCGAGCGCTCGGATCGCCTGAAGCGAGCGGTGAATGTGCGGTCCGGCTTCGACGTGCACGGTGATGATATTGGCGCCTGCTTTGGCGAAAGCTTCAAGATAGGGATCGCACGGCGCGATCATCAGATGCACGTCAAGCGTCTTTTTGGTGTACGGGCGGATCGCGCGCACGATATCGGGGCCGATAGAAATGTTGGGAACGAAATGGCCATCCATGACGTCGACATGGATCCAGTCGGCGCCGGCCGCGTCGACGGCGCGCACCTCCTCGCCGAGTTTGGCAAAATCGGCGGCGAGGATCGACGGAGCGATAATGAGCGGGCGCGGCATGGGAATCCCAGGCTTATGGGTTCGCGTAACACGCCATTTCGGACGGGGCAACGCGCCGTAATCCGCGTCCTTGCCGGGCCGGGCGGGGCTGAAGGTTGCGCACAGGTTTAGAGCACAATCGTTTCAAACCGAATCGATCGCGACCCTAGATGTTTGATGGGGCATGATCTTTTCGTAAAACCGCTTTCCACCCCGGGTCGCGTCGGGGCAGGCTTTTTCGGGATCATGCGAACAGCGGAGGCTCCGTGGCGCGTACAGATGTCATTGTGCTGGGAGCGGGGATTGTCGGCGCGTCTATCGCCGTGCAGCTCGCAAAGCGCGGGCTTGCCGTCGCGCTTGTCGATCGCGGCGCGCCAGGGGAGGGCACCTCCTACGGCAATGCCGGCATCATCGAGGGCAATACGATCTTTCCGCCGGCCTTCCCGCGCGACTGGGCGGACCGATTGAGGATCGTGCTCAAGCGCTCGCCGCGGGCCAACTATCACCTTGCATTCTTGCCGAAAGTCGCTCCCTGGCTCGCGGCCTTCTATGCGGCGTCGCGACCGTCACGGCTCGTCGAAACGGCCCGGCTCATGCGCCCGCTCATGTCCCGCGCCGTGGCCGAGCATGTGGCCCTCAGCAAAGAGGCGGACGCCGAGCGGTATTTCCGCCATACCGGGTGGCTGAAGCTTTATCGCAGCGACCGCGCGTTCGCCGTACAAGCGCGCGAACTCGAATTGGCCAAGGACTTCGGCATTGCCAATGTGCCGCTCGACTACGAAGCAGCGCATGCACTCGAACCGTCGCTTGCGCCGGTGTTCCGCCATGCCGTGCATTGGACCGGCGCCATCAGCGTGAGCAATCCGCTGGCGGTGACGCAGGCCTATACCTCGCTCTTTGCCAAGCTCGGCGGCGGCGTCTTTTCTGGCGATGCGCGAACGCTGCGCCGTGCCCATCCGCACTGGCTGGTCGAAACGAATGCAGGTTCGATCGATGCCGGCGATGTCGTTGTCGCGCTCGGTCCGTGGGCGCCCGATACACTCGGCCCGCTCGGCATCAAGCTACCGCTCGCGGTCAAACGCGGCTACCACCGTCATTTCCACGCCGCGGGAAGCGCCGCGCTCGGCCGCCCGGTGCTCGACGCCGAAAACGGCTATTGCCTTACGGCGATGGAGCAGGGTATCCGCATCACGACGGGCGTCGAATTCGCGGCGCGAGACGCACAGCCGACGCCTGTGCAATTCGATCTCTTGCTGCCGGCAGCGCGCGAACTATTTGCGCTCGGCGAACCCGTCGAGTCTCAGCCCTGGATCGGGGCGCGCCCCTGCTTTGCCGATTCGCGGCCGGTGATCGGCCGCGCACCGGACCATCGCGGCTTGTGGCTTGCTTACGGCCACGGGCATTGGGGCTTGACGCTCGGTCCAACGACCGCGCGATTGATCGCCGAGATGATGACCGGTGCGGCGCCGTTTTGCGACCCGGCGCCCTACAGTGCGGAACGCTTCGCCCGTTAAACGCTATTCGCTGATGGTTTTGACGACGGTCGATTCCGGACGCGTATTGTTGCTCGCCGAGAACTTGTCCTGCGCGCGGACCATGTCGTCGTATTTCGCCAGCGTCGTGACGGGCGCCTTCGGCACCATATGCACGACCTTGTAGCCGCCGGCTTTGAGCTGGCGCAGGAGCTCTGGCATTGCTTCCGCGGTCCCATGCTGGAAATCGTGCATCAAGAGGATGCCCTTGCCATTTTTGGCGAGCTTGGTCATCGCCGATTTGACCACGTCTTCCGGCTT
>DASPWC010000428.1:0-6488 GCA_035622055.1 Xanthobacteraceae bacterium
TCGCGGGTCACGAGCTTATCGCCGACTTTTGCAGGACGCGAGCGCACGCTTTGAAGGCTAAAGTCACACATTGGCGACTCCTTTCTTCTTAGTCCAACGTTGGCAGCCCCACAGCCGTACCGATAACGCACGTCAAGCAAGATTAGTGCCGTGCTTTGGCAGATTCAGGGCAATACGGCGCACGCGCGCATTCCCCGTGGAGGTCACGCTACATTACAAAAGGTTCTAAACGCGGCCTTGGCGCTCTAGGCCCCTGGCTGCTGCCTGAAGGCGAAAAGCGTGCCCGATCCTCCCGTGCGGCTTAAGGCGAATTCGCGCGGCGGCGCATTTTTCGGCAGAGCTGCCCGTCTGGCGGGCGTCGCGAGGCTTCGCATCGGCCGCCGCCGGCCTTTGGCATCACAGAACGGTGATACCGGCCACCATGCCGTCCCAATCGTGGTCGGAGCACCTCAGATCATAGGTTCCGGGAGCGCCGGGCGTTAAAAAGAGGTCCTTGGTCTCGCCGGGCTGCATTACGATCTCGGTGTGCTCGCGATTGAGCACTTCAGGGTTGTCGATTTTGGCGCTGGCGAAAAAGACCGGTGCGGTGAATTCGTGGGTGTGCTTGCCTTTATTGACAAGATGCAAACGATAATGTCCGCCGTGCTGGAAATTCAAATGATCCGGCACGAACCGATAATCAACCATGGTCACGTCAATTTCGACCGCCTCCGGGGCGGTGCCGCCCAGGCAAAGTCCAATAACGACAAGCAGCGCGAGTTTGATGACACTATCGCACACGTGATCGCTCCAGGCACCATGAAGCAAACGGCTCCTCGTTGCGTCATCGGTGTCTCCGTAGAACCCCGCGAGCGGCGGAAAAATCGGCGGCGGCCGGCGGAAAATTCCGTTAGGGTTATGGATTCGAAAAAGGGCTGCCCCGGACGTGATCCGGGGCGGGAGAACCGGTTTTCCGTGAAGATCGTGACCCCCGACACGACGGCTTCGATTTGACGCCATCACGATCTAGTGCCCCGCCACTGCGGCGGGTGCATGCAGATTAATGCGCCGAACCAAAAGCAGGACCAGCGGGATCATCACCGCCGCGGCGATGGCGCAGACGTGAAATACGTCGACATAGGCCAGGATCGTGGCCTGCGTTTCAAGGAGTTGGCCGATATATCCCATCGCCCGTCCCTTGGCGTCGGTGGCCGAGGCTCCGTGCGACATGAAGTACTGCGTCAATTGTTGCACGGTCGACTGAAAAGTCGGCGACGTCGGCGATGTATTTTCGACCAGGCGCGCCTGGTGGAATTGCGTTCGTCGAAACAGCACCACATTGGCGAGCGAGATGCCGATGCTTCCGCCGAGATTGCGGGCCACGTTCATGAGGGCCGAGGCTTGATTGGTTTTGTTGGGCGGCAGCCCATCGTAAGCCACGGTGTTGATCGGGATGAACAAAAACGGCAAACCGACCGTCTGATAAACGCGAACCCAGCCGAAATAATCAAAACTCGCGTCGGGCGTCAGCGAGGTCGAATACCACATCGACAACACGATCCCGGTCAGGCCCAGGACCATCAAATATTTCGACTGGAAGCGGCCGGTGACTTGGCCAGCAATCGGCATAACCACGAGCATGGCGAGACCGCCCGGCATCATGGCCAACCCCGAAAGCATGGCCGTGTATGGGAATGATGTCTGCAGCAGCTGCGGCATGATCTGGTTTGAGCCGAACAGGATCGCGCCGACCATCATCATGACCAGAAATGCCATGCCGAACTGGCGGCGAGACAGCAGCCGGAGCTCGACAATCGGATCTTCGTGGGTGATCTCCCACGGTACGAAGACCGCAAACGCGGCCGCCGCGATCACCGTGAAGGTGACGATGGTTCCCGACCTAAACCAGTCGTCGATCTGGCCGCGGTCCAGAACGACCTCCAAGCTGCCGAGCGCCAATGCGATCAATGCGAACCCAATCCAGTCGACATTCAGGCCGCCGGCAAGCCGCTCGCGGCGTTCGCGTTCAAGTATTTCGGGCTCGTCGACCAGCCAGTGCACAAGGCCAAGCGAGAGAAGCCCGATCGGCACATTGATGAAGAAAATCCAGTGCCAGGAGAAATTGTCGGTGATCCATCCGCCGATCGTCGGCCCCACCGTCGGCGCGACAATGACGGCAATGCCATAAAGCGCAAAAGCTTGGCCGCGCCTGTACGGCGGAAAAGTATCGGCAAGAATGGCTTGTTCGCTGGTCGGCATGCCGCCGCCGCCAAGTCCCTGCAGGATACGAAAGAAAATCAGGGCGCTAAGGCTCGGAGCGAGTCCGCAAAGCAGCGAGCTGATGGTGAACAGGGCAACGCAGATCATATAGAAGCGCTTGCGTCCGACGACATTGGACAGCCAGCCGCTCGCCGGCAAAACCACGGCATTGGCGATCAGATAAGTGGTGACCACCCAGGTGCTTTCGTCGACGCTGGCGGCAAGGCTGCCGGCGATGTAACGCAGCGAGACATTCGCGATCGCCGTATCGAGCACCACCATGAATGTGGCAATGGAAACGACGATGGCGACGAGCCAGGGATTGCGGTCGCCTGCGGCCGAGCGGCTCGAATCCCAGCCCGCGGGCGCGGGTCGATCGCTCATCGCACTTTCACTGTCGGGACGACGGACATTCCAGGGCCGAGGAGAACATCGGGTTGCTTGTCGAAGACGATCTTGACCGGCACGCGCTGCACGATCTTGACGTAATTGCCGGTGGCGTTTTCCGCGGGCAGCAGGCTGAACGCGGTGCCGCTGCCGGATTGAATGCTATCGACGTGACCCTTGAACGCGCGGTCCGGATAGGCGTCGATCTCGATATCGACGGGCTGGCCGGGCCGCATCAGATCGAGCTGCGTTTCCTTGAAGTTGGCGGTCACCCAAACATCGCGCGGCACGAACATCATCAGTGTTTGACCGACGGCGGCATAAGCGCCCTTGGCGGCGGTGAGCTTCGTCACGCGGCCGGCAACCGGCGCGGTAATGATGGTGCGTGAAAGATTGGCCTCGGCTTGCGCAAGGGCGGCTTGCCCCTGCGCCAGTTGGGCGTTGGCAAGATCACGCTGCGCCTCCAGCACGGGAATTTGCTTTTCGGTGGCGAGAGCATTTGCCTGCGCGGCGGCCAATGCCGCCTGGCTTTGCAGGAGGTTCGACGAATATTGCTGCGCTTGCTCGATCGTGCCGGTGCCCTTCGCCGCGAGCTGCTGGTAACGATCGGATTCCTGCTGGGCGAAGATGAGCGCCGCCTGCGCTTGCGCGACCTGCCTGTTGGCTTGATCTATTTTCGCCTGCTGCGTGACGATCTGGGCCGCGAGGTTCACGACGCTCGCCTGCCCCTGATTGACCTGAGCCTTGGCCTGATCGCGCTGAGCGATGAAATCGCGGTCGTCGAGCCGGGCCAATTCAGCGCCGGCCTCGACCAACTGATTGTCTGTTACCGGAACGTCGACGATTGCGGCGGCAACCTGGGCGCTGATCTGCACCGCGCGTGTATCGATGAATGCGTCGTCGGTCGATTCATATTGCCTGGCATAGAGCCACCAGGCGGCGAGCAGCAGGAGCAGAATGACGGTGCCGAGCGCGATAGCCACTACCAGGCCGCGGCGCCTGCCCAGACTGTTCCGCCACGACGATTTCTTCGGCGCTTCGTCGAATGCCGACGTCGCCGCGTGGGGCGGGGAATCGAGGCGACGCTCGGAATCGGAGCGACGTTCGTCGTTGACGCGTTGATCCATGATCGACGCTTAAACGTTTGAAACGCCAATGGGTTGCGTGTACGCCAGGGTGCTGCCCCGTCGAACTGGGTGTGTGTTTAGCCGTTAATCGGGGCATAGGCCAGTCGGAAGGCCTACGATGCGCGCAAGGCTGCTTGGATTTTTCGAACAAATTCGTCCAATTCGTCTCCGGCGAGGTCGCTGGTCGCCCAGAAATCAAGTCCGTCCTGCAACCAATGGCGCAAATTGTAGCCCTGGATCGCCTCGGAAAGGGCGCCGGCATGCTCGGCGCCCAATCGCTGCGCGACGAACAAATTGATCAGATGTTTGCGACGCTGATAGACGATCGCGGCCACCGGCTCGCCATCGATGTAATCGAGCCGGCCGCCCAAGAGCGTGAAGCCCTCCGCGGTCAAGTCGATGACCGGCGGTGCGACATCGACCTTGCCGTTGAACCACGGCTTCACGGTGTGCCGGTCGCTGGTTTCCACATCCATCAAATGGCCGGCCTGCAGCGAACGGATGTGCGCGGAAACGACTTCGTCGGCGATCGTCTGCTGCTCATTGTTGCGCATGACCGCAAGGACGAGGCTTGCCGCGACCGCCGCGGACAGCGCCGAGCCGAGCGCGAATCCGCCAAAAAACCCTCGGCGGCTGGGCCGAGAAAAGCTGCGCACCGCGGTGTTGGCTCTGGCCGGTACTGTCAGCAATGCCTCGATGCGTTTGCGCAGATGCGCCGGCGCGGCCTCTTTCAAGGCAGCGCCTTTCATGGCTTCGTGCATGGCGCGGAAGGAAGCTAGTTTCGGGGCGCAGGCGGAACATCCCGCCGCGTGCGCTTCCACTTCGCGCGCGTGCCCGGCATCGAGCTCGGCGTCGATCAAGGCATGAATGAGGAGTTCGCATTCGGCGCAGTTCATGGCGAAAGTCCCGACGCGGGCATGGACCCCGGTTTGGGAGAGGCGGTTTCGGCGGCGTTCCAAGCCGAACGCAGCATCGCGCGGGCGCGCGCCAGCCGCGACATCACCGTGCCCACGGGCACGCCCGCGACCTCGGCGATTTCTTGATAGGACAGATCGGCTATCTCACGCAGCACGATGACTTCACGGAACGGCCGGGGTAGCTCCTCGACGAGGCGGCGAATCGTGGCGCTCTCCTGTTGCCGCAGAATAGAGCTCTCCGGCGAAGCTTGCGGCTCCTGCCACATCGGCATCTCTTCCGCAGCCGAATCGTCCGCCGTGTAGTCGGTAGGCACCTCCTCTTTGCCGCGGCGCGCGAATTCGGCGTTGCATACGTTGCGCAATATCGCGAACAACCACGGTTTCATGGCCGGGCCGCGATAGGTGTCGAAATGGCGCAAGGCGCGCAAATAGCATTCCTGCACCGCGTCCTCCGCATCGCTCGGGTTGCGCATGAGATAACGCGCCAGGGTGAATACATCGTCGAGGCACGGCAATGCGGCGTCGTGAAAACGCCGCGTCCGGTCTTGATCGGCAACTGCATCATCCGCCATCGTATCGCGCCCGACCGTGCCGGATGCGGCCACCCGCTGCCGCAGGTCCAAGCAACCAGCATCATTGCGTAGCGTTGCTGCCCGCCGCAGCCTCTACCACGAGCGTGCCCACCATGTGCGGATGAAGATAACAGAAGTACTGGTAGGTTCCAGGCTTGGTGAAAGTCACCGTGTACTTGTCATCGGTGTCGAGCGCGTTCGACTTCGAGAACGCGTTATTGGTCCAGGCGATAGCGTGCGGAATATCGTCTTTATTGGTCCAGGTCACGGTGGTGCCCGCCTTCACGGCGAGCGCTTGCGGCGTGAAGGTGAAGTTGTCGATAGACACCGCGTCCGCCGGAGCATCGGCGCGGGCGAAAAGAACACCCGCGGCGAGGGCTGCGCCGACAGCGGCGCCGAGCGCGGTTGAGGTAACGATGGGACGCAACATTTTTGTTCTCCTTAGTTTCGCCTCAGAGCGCAATCGATCAAGTCCGGGTCGGGCTTTTTCCGCATCATGCTCAGGCTTGCAGGGGCGTGTCGATGATCGCGAGACGCTGCTCGTTTTGTTTGAATGTAACGTCGGCGATACCGAGCATCTTGCGCAGCTGGTCGTCCGGCACTTTCATCGGGCCCGGTGACGGGGCGGCCCCGGGCGCCGGCTGCGGGAAGGCGGTCGAGCGTGCGGTATGGAAGGTGACGTTGCCTTCGACCTTCTGCATCACCTGGTGAATGTGACCGTTGAGCACCGTCACCGAACCGAACTTCTTGAGATAGGTCAGTGCCTCGGCGCCGTCCTGGGTGCCCCAGCCCCAGTCTTGGTAGACCGTCCACAGTGGGATATGGGCGAAGACAACGATCGGCGTCGACGCCGAGCGGCTTTTGACATCGTTTTCCAGCCATTCGAGCTGCTCGGCGCCAAGATTGCCGAGGCCGCCGGCCTGAAGATTGACCACGTTAACGAGACCGATGAAGTGCACGCCGTTTGCGTCGAAGCTGTACCAGCCGGCGCCCTTGGCGGCGCGACCGTACCGGTCGCGATAGATCTTTTGCTCAGGATCGAGAAAATCGTGCTCGCCCGGCACGTAATGTACGTCGAGCCGCGACTGCGAAATGATGCGGTCGGCATCATCGAATTGCGATTCTTTCGACAGATGGCTGATGTCGCCGGTGTGGATCATGAAGGCGGGCTTCTTCGGCAGCGCGTTGACCTTGGCGATTGCCTCTTCGAGCGTGCCGAGCGCGTTGGGATTGGCCGGCTTGTCGAA
>DASPWC010000429.1:0-2174 GCA_035622055.1 Xanthobacteraceae bacterium
GGTGCGGCCGCTCGCCAAGTCGGGCATTGTGCCGGAACGCTCGATCATCGTCGGCAATACGGTGCTCTACGGCGCCATCGCCGGCGAATGCTATTTCCGCGGCGTCGCCGGCGAGCGTTTCGCCGTGCGCAATTCCGGCGCCATCGCGGTCATCGAAGGCGCCGGCGACCATTGCTGCGAATATATGACCGGCGGGGTTGTCGTGGTGCTGGGAGCGACCGGCCGCAATTTCGCCGCCGGCATGTCGGGCGGCGTCGCCTATGTGCTGGATGAAGACGGCAGCTTCAATTCACGATGCAATCTCGCCATGGTCGATCTCGAACCGATGCCGAACGAGGACGACATCAACGCAAACGTCTTCCACCATGCGCGCGATCTCGAAGCCCACGGGATGGTCGACATCATGTCGGATATGAGCCGCTTCGACGGCCACCGCCTGCATCATTTGATTACACGTCACGCGCGCTTTACCGGGTCGGCGATCGCGGCCAAAATATTGGCCGACTGGAAGACCTGGTACCCGAAATTCCGCAAAATCATGCCGGTCGAATATCGTCGCGCTCTCAATGAGCTCAAGACCGCGGCAATCGCGGCGGAGTAAGCGCGCGTCAAGAACCAAAAAGCCTGGCAAGAGATATAGAGAGCGCCTTTGGGCAAGATTACCGGATTTCTCGAATACGAACGCGAGGATCGTGACTACGAACCGGTCGCCGAACGCATCCAGCATTGGCGCGAATTTGTGCTGCCGCTGCCGGAACAGGACTATGTCACCCAAGCCGCGCGTTGCATGAATTGCGGCGTACCCTATTGCCAGGGCACCGGCTCGCTTGCGCCCGGCTCGCCGGGCTGCCCGGTCAACAATCAAATTCCCGATTGGAACGACCTCGTCTATGCGGGCAACTGGGACGAAGCCGCGCGCAATTTGCATTCGACTAACAATTTTCCGGAAGTCACGGGGCGCGTCTGCCCGGCGCCGTGCGAAGCTTCCTGCACGCTCAACATCGACGAGAACCCCGTCACGATCAAATCGATCGAATGCGCCATCGCCGACCGTGCCATTGCCCAGGGCCTCAAGGCGGAGCCGCCGGCGGCGCGGACCGGCAAAACGGTCGCCGTGGTCGGCTCGGGTCCGGCCGGGCTCGCCTGCGCTCAGCAGCTCGCGCGCGCCGGGCACGACGTTCACGTTTACGAGCGCTGGGCCAAAGCCGGCGGCTTACTTCGCTACGGCATTCCCGACTTCAAGATGGAGAAGCATCACGTCGACCGCCGCGTGGCGCAGATGGAGGCGGAAGGCGTCGTGTTCCACTACGGCGCGCATGTCGGCGTTAACCTGCCCGCGACCAAATTGCTCAAAGAGCATGACGCCCTCGTCTTGACCGGCGGCGCCGAGAAACCGCGCGAGCTGCCAGTGCCCGGACGCGAGTTCAAAGGCATTCATTTTGCCATGGATTTTCTGCCGCAGCAGAATCGGCGGGTGAGCGGCGAAAAAGCGATCGGCGGCGAGCCGATCCTCGCGACCGGAAAGCACGTGGTCGTCATCGGCGGCGGCGACACCGGCTCGGACTGCATCGGTACGTCGTTTCGGCAAGGCGCGCTGTCGGTGACCAATTTCGAGATCATGCCGCAACCGCCGCTGCACGAGAACAAGATGCTGACCTGGCCGCATTGGCCGCTCAAGCTGCGCACATCGTCGAGCCATGAAGAGGGCGTGGATCGCGACTTCGCCGTCATGACGACGAAATTTACCGGCCACAACGGGTGCGTGAAGAAGCTCCACTGCGTGCGGGTGGACGCCAAGATGAAAGCCATTCCCGGCAGCGATTTCGAGGTCGAGGCCGAACTGGTGCTGCTGGCGATGGGTTTCGTGCATCCAGTGCACGACGGTATGATCCAGAGCCTCGATCTGGCGCTCGATCAGCGCGGCAATGTGCTCGCCTCGACCGAGGACTACCGTACCTCGATCGACAAAGTCTTCACCGCAGGCGACATGCGCCGCGGGCAATCGCTGGTCGTCTGGGCAATCCGCGAAGGCCGCCAGGCCGCGCATGCGGTCGACAAATATCTGATGGGATCGAGTCTGTTGCCCCGGTAAGCGCCTCTAGGGCATGATTTTGCTCTGGTGGAGCGGATTTGACATTCGCTACCCCAGCCGTGAACTCGTGAAGCGAATGTCA
>DASPWC010000430.1:0-15993 GCA_035622055.1 Xanthobacteraceae bacterium
GTCGTCGAATCCGAGCTCGGCAAGCTCCGTCGCGCTCGATATCCGGTACAGGTCGGCATGGACGAGGGAAAAGCGCGGCAGCTCGTAGAGTTGCACCAAAGTAAAAGTCGGGCTCGGCACATCGATATTGTCGTCGCCGGCGAGCGCGCGAATGAGCGCGCGCGCGAATGTGGTTTTGCCGGCGCCTAGATCGCCGGACAGCGTGACGAGATCGCCCGGTTCGAGCGCGGCGGCCACGTCGGCAGCGAAGCGCCGCGTTGCCTCTTCGTCCGGCAATGTCAGGGTGAAGCTCGCGCCACCCGGAGTGGTCAGAAGCATGGAGGTCTCGCTAGCCCGCCGCGCTGAGCTTGGCGGTTTCGGCGAGTGGGAATGTACAGGTGACGGTGGTGCCTTGTCCCACGGCCGAAGCGATGCTGACCGTACCCCCATGCAATTCCACAAAAGAACGAACCAATGAAAGGCCGATTCCCGGGCCGCGATGCTGCGACCCGAGCGAATGCGTCTCGAACCAGTCGAAGACCTTTTCGAGCACATTGGAGGGGATTCCCGGACCCATATCCGTGACGGAAAAGACCACGGCATCGGCGCGGCGCTCGGCCAGCAAGGTGACCGTCGTACCGGGAGGAGAAAAACTCAGGGCATTTGCCAAAAGATTGAAGAGGATTTGCCGCACGCGCAGTTTATCCGCGACAAAACTGCCGATATTCGCCGCAGCCCTAATGTCGAGCGTCAGGTCCCGGCTGACCACGCGGTCTTGCACGCCTTCGGCCGCGGCCGCCATGGTTTCGCGGATGTCGATCGGCGCGAGGTTTAGCTGCATGCGGCCTGCGTCGATTGTCGCCAGATCGAGAATGTTATTGATGAGTGCAAGCAAAGTATTCGTCGAGACTGTGATGTAATCGAGGTATTCATGTTGCTTTTCGGTCAGGGGACCGGTCGCGGGATCGCCTAGCAGGTGAACAAACCCGATGATGTTGGTGAGCGGCGACCGCAGCTCGTAAGACACATGATGGACGAAATCGATCTTGATCTTGTCGGCGTTTTCGAGGGCCTCGTTGCGCTCGCGTAGCGCGCGCTCGACGTTGACCGAGTCGGTGACGTCATGGAACGTCACCAGGGTGGCCCCGTTCGGCAGCGGCACGGTCGTGCAATCGACGACGTTGCCGTCTTGGCGTTCAAGCCGGCCGGTGGTCGCTTCGCGGCTGTCGATGGCGGTAATGACGTCGCGCAAGGCCTGCCAGGCAGGCGCATCGCCGTGCAGCGGCCGGCAGAGCGTCGAGATTTTCTCGATATGCGGTCGTTCGGCGAGCAGCCGGGCTGGGAGCTTCCACATCTGGGCGAAAGCGGCATTGTGCAGCCGCAGACGCCCATCGCTACCGAACACGGCGACCCCTTCCGCGAGATTATCGAGTGTCTCCCCCTGGATGCGGATCAACTCCTCGAAACGACGTTCAAGATCGAGCCGTTCGGTGACGTCTTGAAACAGATAGGTCACACCGCCCTCGGGGTTCGGCGTCGTCACCACCCGCAACGTGCGCCCGTCGGGGAGATGCCAAGTATGATCCATGGGCTCGATGGCGCGATAGGCCTCGTACAGCCGCGCTTTCCATTGCCGAAAATCCTGTTCCTCGGGCAGTTTGCGCGCTGTGCGCAAGGTTTCGATGACGGCGGAATCGGTCGGCTGCTGATCGAGAAAACCGGCGTCGAGCTCCCACAAGGCGCGATAGGCGTCATTGTAGAACGTTAGCCGTTGGCGCAGGTCGAACATCGCGACGCCGGTTGAAAGCTGGTCGAGCGTGCGGCGATGGGCATCGGCCAATCGCACCAGCGCGCTGCGCATGGTTTCGACTTCCGTCGCATCCACGCCGATCCCCGCGCTGCCGGCTTCGGTATGAAGTTCGAGCACGTCGAAAGTTCGCCGCGCTCCGCCGAGGACGGTGCGCAGCCGGCCGGTATATGTGCCGCTGGCGAGCCGTGCGCGGGTGACGCTTTCGCGAGCCGCATTGTCGAGCAGCTCCAAACGATGCTCGACGGCTTCCACGGCGCTTTTGGCCTCGACCGCGCGTGCGTAGGCGGCGTTGACGAAGGTCAACTGGCCGCTGGCGTTACGCGTCCAAACCGGTGACGGTAGCGTTTCGACGAGCGCTCGAAGCGATCCGACTTCCGCCGACAGCGTGTCGTAGCGCGCAAGCAGCTCGACCAGCTCGCGCTTGATGCCGCTGGCATCCTTTAAGCGCAGAATCGCATGGCCGCCGACGGCACGCCCTTGGGCTTCGACGGGATGGCCGGCCACCGTGGTGAGCGTCATCACGAAAGGCTCGCCGCGCGCGCGCAAGGCATCGACGGCGCGCGCCATCGCGCTCGCCTTGCCGGCGTCGAGCCAACTGCCGAAACTAAGAGGGTCTTGCGTCGCCGAAAGGCCGATTGCCGCCGGGTCGCCTTCTATGCCGGGCTCCTCGCGGCCGACCGGCCAATCAATCACAACCTGCGGCTCCGACAAGAGGAGCGCATTGGCGCGATCGATCGTTTCAAGCAATCTTGTCGCCTCGTCGCGCGGCCAGGTCTCCAAATGGGTCGTACGGCCTCGCGCACGCACCAGCATGACAGCGGTGACGACCGCAAGCAAAACGACGCCGGCCATGAGCGCCAGGAAAGCGCTTTCATGCTGTGCGACGCCGCGTTGCGTGTTCAGCATGAAGTCTTGGAGCGTCAGCGATGATTGCCCGGCCGCGCCGGCCGGCGAAGCCGACGTCGCTCCGATGGTCGCGACCCATCGGCCAATTCTCTGCTGGCGCCGCGCAAGGCGGCTTCGGCTGGTCCGGATCGTGTCCGGCATGCCCCTTTGCCTCTACCGGCGTAACCGCCCTCCCGGCCCAGCCGGTCCGCCGCGGGCGGGCCCGCGAATCGCACAACTTTACTCTCAAGCGGATTCGCGCCGAAAGAGTCCAGATCGTGAACGGGGAGCGGAAAGCCAGCTACTTCAATGCTGCACGCTTCTCTGGCGGCTCGATTAGCGCCTGCGCGTCGCGTGCCATGTCTTCAACGTTAATGCGTGAGAGCGCATTGCCAAACTCATGTTCAGCGGCGGTCAGGGCCGGTAGTACGACCCGTAGCAGCAGCTCGGAACTAACATGCGGTTCATGGTCGTCCTCGACCGAACCCGCCGCGCGCAGAATGTCATTGGCGGTCACGCGCCGCCGTTCGCGCGCGAGTTCGTATCCGCCGTGAGGTCCACGAATTCCCTTTAGAATTCCGCAGCGAACCAACGCCTGCAGTATCGGCTCAAGATGCCGCGGCGGCAGCCCGCGGCGCTCGGCGAGCGTTTTTGCGGAAATCGGCTGACCATGCTCCTGCAATGCGACTTCGATGACCGCAGCGACGGCGAGAATAGCTTTTCGCGGCAGCAGGGACATGGAACGGGAGAAACGTCGCGGGGCTGGGATTGGTTTCAGGCCGGCCGGTAATAATTTTGCGATCCGCTGCGCCGCGTGGCGGCCTAGCCGACCTCGTCGAGGCCGTTCGTCGCCATTCCCGTCGAGCCGAAACCGCCGGCCTTGCGCTCGGTCGGGTCCAGACTGGCGGCTTCGACAAGCTTCGCATGCTGTATCGGCGCAACGACGAGCTGGGCAATGCGCATTCCCCGTCTAACTTCGAAGGGTTCCTGGCCGTGATTGATCAGAATAACGAGTATTTCTCCGCGGTAATCGGCGTCGATCGTTCCGGGCGCGTTTAGCACCGTCACGCCGTGACGGACAGCGATGCCGGATCGAGGCCGGATTTGACCCTCGTGTCCTGGCGGAAGCGCGATCGCGACACCGGTCGGGACAATGACACGCCCGCCCGGCGGGATCGCGAGCGGCTGGTCCGCCGCCACGGCGGCGACGAGATCGAGTCCGGCCGCTTGCGCACTTTGATAGGCCGGCGGCGGCAGGTCCGCGCCGTGGGGCAAGCGAACGAAACGAATTTCAGTCACGGTTCGGCTCCGCTGAGCGCGGCGGCGATCCGCTCGATAAGCATGCGGGCCACTTCGTCCTTGGTCTCCGGCGGCCAGGATTCCACCCCCGATGCGCTGATCAAATGAACCGTGTTGCTGTCCCCGCCCATCACGCCGCTTCCAGGCGAGACGTCGTTGGCGACAATCCAGTCGCAGGCTTTCTTGACGAGCTTTGCCCGCGCGTTGGCAACGACATCGTCGGTTTCGGCGGCGAATCCGATCACAAGACGCGGACGGCCGGTTTGGCGATGGGTGACCGTAGACAAAATATCGGGATTCTCGATCAGCGTGATTGTCGGGACCCGGCCTTGTTGCTTTTTGATTTTTTGGCCGCTGGTGCTTTCGGTGCGCCAATCGGCGACGGCGGCAGCGAATATGGCGACGTCGGCAGGCAATGCCTTTTCGACGGCTTGCAGCATCTGCCGGGCGGTCTCCACCTTGACAACGGCGACGCCCGCAGGATCGGCGAGATCGACGGGACCGCTGACCAGCACGACATTGGCGCCGGCCGCAGCGGCTGCTGCTGCGATGGCGTGACCCTGCTTGCCTGACGAGCGGTTAGCGATGAAACGGACCGGATCGATCGGCTCGATCGTCGGCCCCGAAGTGACGAGAATGCGCTTGCCGACAAGCGCTGCACCGCGCCGCAGAACGGCTTCGGCGGCGGCGACGATGTCCAGCGGCTCGGCCATGCGTCCCACGCCCGCTTCGCCCCGCTCGGCCATTTCGCCGGAATGAGGCCCGACAACATGAACGCCGTCGGCCGCAAGCTGCGTCAGGTTCCGCACGGTCGCCTTGGCCGCCCACATCTGCGGGTTCATTGCCGGCGCGATTAAAACCGGTTTGTCGGTCGCGAGCAAAACAGCCGTTGCCAGATCGTCAGCGTGCCCGCCGGCCATTTTTGCCAATAGATCGGCGGTGGCGGGCGCGACAATGATGAGATCCGCCTCGCGCGCAAGACGAATGTGGCCGATATCGAACTCGCTCTGCGGATCGAACAAGTCGGTAAAAGCGCGCTCGCCGGCAAGGGCGCCGACGGCCAGCGGCGTAACGAAGTGCCGCGCGGCCGCGGTGAGAACGCAGCGCAGATGGGCGCCGCGTTCCCGCAATCGGCGGATTAAATCAAGCGACTTATAGGCGGCGATGCCGCCGCCGATGATCAGGACGATCCGCGGCCCGTCTGCGGCCGCGCTTTCGGGCTTCTGGCGCGGTGAAGGCGTCATTGTCTCTGCGGTTTCGCGCCGGGCCTCTTGCGCCGCCTGGCGCAGGATGACACGAACTTCATCCTCCATGGACCGGCCGTGGCGGGCGGCGCGAACGCGGAGCAGCCTTTTAAGCGAATCGTCGAGCTGGCGGACGGTCAGACTGGCCAAGGGTTTTTTCTCTTGGGTTTTTCCTCTTGAGCCTGTGCAGGTTAGCTCGAATATGATTGCAGTGCAATCAATGCAATCTCAATCAGGTCATCGATGGCGCAGCACAATCCAGAGCAGGAGCGCCGCAATGACCCATAGCGCCACCACCGTCCAGCGGCTGCGGCGTGCTTCCGTCTTATCCAGTTCCGCGATGGTCTGGGGCGAAAGCACGAGCCCGTCGCGGGTGGCCTCGTCAAGCTGATCGAGCACGCGCGCGCCGCGCGTCAACAGCCCCGGCGCGTTGCCGACAAAGCGGCCGACCTCGGCGGCGCCGAGCGCCGCGCTTTCGAGCTTGCCGGCCGGGCCGAGATGACGCGTCATCCATTCGCGCACGACCGGTTCGGCCGTGCTCCACATATCGAGCTTAGGATCGAACGAGCGTGCGACGCCCTCGACGACCACCATTGTTTTCTGCAGCAACAGCAATTCAGGCCGGGTGCGCATATCGAACAGGCCGGTAACTTCGAACAGGAGCGCCAGCAACCGCGCCATCGAGATATCTTCGGCGGTGCGATTATGGATCGGCTCGCCGATGGCGCGGATGGCCTGGGCGAAATCCTCGATCGAGTGTCGCGGCGGCACATATCCAGCTTCGAAGTGCACTTCGGCGGTCCGGTAGTAATCGCGGGTTATGAAGCCATGAAGAATTTCGGCGAGGAACAACCGTTCCTTCACGCCGAGCCGCCCCATGATGCCGAAATCGACCGCAATCAACCGGCGCTCGTCATCGACGAAGAGATTGCCCGGATGCATGTCGGCGTGAAAGAAGCCGTCGCGCAACGCATGGCGCAGGAAGGTTTGTATGAGAGCCCTGGCAAGTTGCGGCAAGTCGAAGCCCTTGGCTTGCAGCGCGGCCCGATCGGACAGGCGCGTTGCCTCGATCCATTCCAGCGTCAGCACTTCTTTGGTGGTGCGGTCCCAATCGACCGCCGGCACGCGGAAATCCGGATCGTCCTTGGTATTCTCGGCCATTTCCGACAGTGCCGCTGCCTCCAGACGGAAGTCCATCTCGACCATCACGCTTCGCCGCAAAGTGTCGACCACTTCGACGAGGCGAAGCCGTCGCGCTTCGGCGGAAACGTTTTCCGCGTTTTGCGCCGCGAAGGTGAAAGCGGCGAGATCGGCATGAAAACGCCGCTCCACACCGGGACGCAAAACCTTCACTGCGACGGCGCGCGGACCGGTCGCGCTCGACACCGTCGCCCGATGCACCTGGGCGATCGATGCAGCCGCAACGGCTGGACCGAAGCTTGCGAAAACCGATTCGACCGGCTTGCCGAACGAAGCGGCGACGGCTGCTTCGGCATCCGCTTGTGGGAACGGCGGCATTTGATCCTGCAAGCTTTCGAGATCGCGCGCCAAGGCGGCGCCGACGACGTCCGGCCGAGTCGCCAGGAATTGCCCCAGCTTGACATAGCTCGGCCCAAGCCGCGTCAGCGCCGCGGATAGCCGTGTCTCGGCCGGACCGGTGGAACGCCGCTCGAACAATCGCGCGAACCGCAGCAGCGGACGCGCCCCGGGCGGCGCCATCGCCGGATCGATGCTGCCGAAAACGCCTTCGCGAGCGAAGACGAATCCGGCGCGACTGAGACGAACAAGATGCGCGGGAGCAGAAATCACAAACGCCAGCCGGAATACAGTACGACGATACCGCCGCTCATCGCCCGGAAGGATACGCGCGCGAATCCCGCCGCGCGCAACATTCCGGCAAAGATCTGCGGTTTCGGAAAGCGGCGAATCGATTCGACGAGATAACGATACGATTCAGCATCGCCTACAACGGCGCGGCCAAGCGCGGGAATGACGTTGAACGAGTAGAAGTCATAAAGCGTATCGAGCGCGGGAACGTCGACGGTCGAAAATTCCAGGCATAGAAATCGGCCGCCGATCTTGAGCGCGCGATAAGCTTCCGCGAGCGCCCGCTCGATGCGCGGCACGTTGCGAATGCCGAACGCGATCGTTGCGGCGTCAAAGCTGCGGTCCGCAAACGGCAACGCCTCGGCATTGGCCAAGGTGAAATCAACGAAGCGATTGCGGTCAAAGTTCATCGCAAGGCTCGCCGCGCGCTCGCGGCCGACTTCGAGCATGTCCGCGTTGATGTCGCAGACCGTGGCGTGCGTCTGCGGACCGCCGCTTTCGACAATCCGGAAGGCGACGTCACCCGTGCCGCCGGCAATGTCGAGGACGGCGAATGGCGTTTGCTTGGGCGCATTGAGCGCCGTCACGAGCGCATTCTTCCAGACCCGATGCAGCCCGAACGACATCAGGTCGTTCATCAGGTCGTAGCGCCGCGCTACGCCATGGAAGACGTCATCGACCAGCGCTTGCTTTGCCGCAAGCGGCACTTGCCGAGCACCAAAATGGCCGGTCTCCGTCATGATCGATCCTCGATGCACAACCATAGCGCGGCCGACGCAGGGAGGCTATGTGTTTGAAAAATTAACCATGTCGCAAACGACGCTGGGCCAACAATGCCTGAACTTCCCGAAGTCGAGACAATCCGTCGTGGCCTTGAGCAAGCGATGGACGGAAAACGCATTAGCCGGGTCGAGGTCCGGCGCGGCGATTTGCGCTGGCCGTTGCCGAAAGACTTTGCGCAACGCCTGGAAGGCAGGTCCGTCGCGGGCATCGGCCGGCGCGCCAAATACTTGCTGGTTGACCTTTCCTCGGGCGACGTCCTTCTCATGCATTTGGGCATGTCCGGATCGTTCCACGTGCTTTCCGGCAGCGACAAGCGTATCGGCCGCTACTACCACGAGCGCACAAAACAGAACGCGCACGATCATGTCGTATTCCATTTGTCGTCCGGTACGCGTGTGACCTTCAATGACCCGCGGCGTTTCGGTTCGATGAAACTGATCGCGCGCCCAAAGCTCGAGGCGGAGCCGCTTCTGGCCGGGCTCGGCCCGGAGCCGCTCGGCAATGCGTTCGACGCCGCGACGCTGGCGCGCGCCTGCAAAGGCAAGAAAACGAGCCTTAAGGCCGCCTTGCTCGATCAGCGAATCGTTGCCGGGCTTGGCAATATCTATGTCTGTGAGGCGCTGCACCGCGCGCATCTATCGCCGCGACGGCTCGCCGGTACGATCGCCGGCCGAAGCGGCGCGGCAAACGAACGCGCCGAACGGCTGGTCGACGGGATCAAAGCGGTCTTGAACGAAGCGATCAAGGACGGCGGCTCATCGCTGCGCGATCACCGGCTCACCGACGGCGATCTCGGCATGTTCCAGCATCGCTTTCGCGTCTACGATCAAGAAGGCGAGAGGTGCCGGACCGCCGGCTGCCGCGGCAGCATCCGGCGCATCGTGCAGAACGGCCGCTCGACCTTCTATTGTCCGGTATGTCAAAAGTAGATTTGCGAGGCTTTCATGTACGACAACATCATTGTCGAGACGCGGGGGTGGGTCGGGCTTATCCGGCTCAATCGCCCGCAAGCCCTCAATGCGCTCAATAGCGCCGTCATGCGCGAGCTGGCGCACGCCATCGACGGGTTCGAGGCGAATGACGGTATTGGCTGCACGGTCATTACCGGGTCTGACAAGGCCTTTGCGGCCGGCGCCGACATCAAGGAGATGGCGAATAAGGAATTTACTGAGGTCTTTCTCGGCGATTTCGCCGCCACTTGGCATCGCGTCGCCGATGCGCGCAAGCCGGTGATCGCGGCCGTGGCCGGCTTCGCGCTCGGTGGCGGCTGCGAACTTGCCTTGCAATGCGATCTGATCATCGCGGCCGACAATGCCAAGTTTGGTCAACCGGAAATCAAACTTGGCATTATTCCCGGCATCGGCGGCACGCAGCGGCTCACGCGCGCGGTCGGCAAGGCAAAGGCCATGGATCTCATCCTGACCGGCCGCATGATGGACGTCGAAGAAGCCGAACGCTCGGGACTGGTGGCGCGGATCGTCCCGCTACAAAGCCTGATCGAAGAAGCTATCAAGGTCGCGGCGACCATCGCCTCGATGTCGCTGCCTTCCGTTGTTGCCGCCAAGGAGGCGGTCAATCGCGCCTTCGAAACTTCGCTCGCCGAGGGCGTGCGATTTGAGCGGCGCGTCTTTCACTCCCTGTTCGCAACGCGCGACCAGAAGGAAGGCATGGCGGCTTTCATCGACAAGCGGCCGGCTAAGTTTGAGAACAAATAGTTCCGCTTGCCGCGAACGCGGGCGCTCACGAGTGAACTAACAGGAAAACCAACATGCTGGACAATATCCGCTTCTCGAATCCAGAGACCATCGCCAAACCGCCGGGCTACAGCCATGTCGTGGAAGTCACCGGGCCTGGTCGCACCGTTTATTTTGCGGGCCAGCTCGGCATGGATAAATCCGGAAAGATGGGCGGCAATGCCCGTGAACAGATTGAACTGGCGTTTGAGAATCTGAAGGCGGCGCTCGCCTCGGTCGGAGCGGGTTTCGAGCACGTCGTCAAGGTCAACAACTATATCGTCGATATCGGCGCCAATATCGCGTTTTTCCGCGAGATCCGAGACAAGTATGTCAACAAAGCTGCGCCGCCGGCCAGCACCACAATCGGCGTGCCGGAGCTCGCCCGCCCGGGCGCTTTGTTTGAGGTTGAGGCCGTGGCGATACTGCCGCCGCGTTGACGGTGCCGGAGTGAAGCGCGAGTCGCCCGGCGTCACGTGCCGGCTTATATTGGCTGCATGCTCAGTGCCGACGAGCTTGAGCGCTACGCGCGCCACATCGTCCTGCGCGAAGTCGGTGGTCCCGGACAGGCCGCGCTCGCGCGCTCGCGCGTATTGGTGATCGGCGCCGGCGGTCTCGGCGCGCCGGTCCTGTTGTATCTGGCTGCCGCTGGGGTGGGCACGCTTGGTGTGGTCGACGACGATGTCGTGGCGCTGTCGAACCTGCAGCGGCAGGTGATCCATGCGACCCCGGACGTCGGCGCGCCGAAAGTCGATAGCGCCGCGGCCGTGGTTCACCGGCTCAATCCGAACGTCAACGTCCAGCCGCGCAATGTCAGGCTTACCGCAAAGAACGCGCTCGCGCTGATCGGCGGCTACGATATCGTGGCCGACGGCTCTGACAATTTCGCAACGCGTTATCTGGTATCGGACGCCTGTTACTTCGCGAAGAAACCCTTGATAACCGCGGCGCTCGGCACGTTCGACGGCACGCTGACGACCATTCGTGCCTTCGAACGCGGGCCGGACGACACGCCTAACCCAACTTACCGGTGCCTGTTTCCGGAGCCGCCGCCGCCAGGGACCGTTCTTGCCTGTGCGGAGGCCGGCGTCCTCGGCGCGCTTGCCGGAGTGGTGGGGTCGATGATGGCGCTTGAAGTAATCAGAGAAATCGTCGGCTTCGGCGAGGGGCTGGTCGGTCGCCTCCTCATGATCGATGCGCGCGGAATGCGTTTCGAGACGCTGCGCTACACCTGGGACCCCGCCAATCCGCTCACCGGCGAGCAACCGACTATTCGCGATCTGTCAGGGCATGTGTAAACCACCTGGCGACTCGTCGCCGGCGAAAAATGAGCGTCGGCGCCCGAGAATAACTAGCTTCCGGTCTAGCGCGCCTGGCTGTGATAGACAGTGTTCGGCCGCATGTCGGTTGCCGATGCTACGCGATTGGTCATGTTGAAAAAGCCGGCGACCGCGGCAATATCCCAGATGTCGCGGTCGGAAAAACCGGCGCGGCGCAAATGCGCGCGATTCTCTTCCTCGATCAGCCAGGGCTCGGCCGTCAATTTGACGGCGAAATCGATCATGGCGTGCTGCCGTCTCGATAGCCGTGCCGCGCGATAGTTCATCGCCATCAATTCGCCGAGCGCCGGATCGCCGGACAGTTGGCGCACCGCCGCGCCGTGGGCGACCAGGCAATAGTAACAGCGATTTTGCGCCGATACCGTGACCGCGATCATCTCGCGCTCGAGTTTGCTCAGACCCGAGGGCGCCAGCATCAGGTCGTTGTACATGGCGACGAAAGCTGAAAGCTTCGCCATGTCGAACGCATAGGCCTTGAGCACATTTGGCACGAAGCCGAGTTTTTCTTTGCATTTGGCGAAATAGGCGGCCATCTCCGGCGAAAGCACTGCCGCCTTGAGATTGAGCGCGACGATCTCGGCATCGTCACCCGCCGTGGCGCGCGGGCGCTTCGGCCGGGCGTCAACGGCATTTTTGATGTTTTGCTTGGCCATGATGTTCTCTTCGGTGGTTCGGTTCCGACGTGCTGCGGGCGACGAATGGCGCACTATATCCGATGCGATGCAGTGCGGAACGTCCCGGTAGCAGCCGGCCGCCTTAAGCGACTATGATTGGCAAAAGATCGTGCAAGCAGTGGTCCGAATTCTAACATTCGCATCGCGGTTCGGCAGGCTCTCATGCGAATGTTAGAATCGAGGGACCACTAGAAAACATCAATTATAGTGGAGCTTTGGATTTGACATTCGCTTCACGAACTCGCGGGCCGAGGTAGCCGATGTCAAATCCGCTCCACTAGAGGAAACATGAACGACATTTCCGGCAGCGACGATCGTGCCAGCGCGGCGCTTATCGACGCGGCGGCTGGCCTGTTGGCGAAGTGCAGGCCCGACATTGCGAGCGATTTTGTCGCCAAACTATTTGACCTCGCGGCGCCGGAGGATTTGCAACGCCATGCCGCGGCCGAGCTCGCGGGCATCGTGGAGCAATCGTGGTCGTTTCTGGCCGAGCGCAGTCCCGGCGCTCCGAAAATCCGCTTCGAACCGGCGAGCGGTCTGCGCGGGATTTCCGTGCTGGAGATCATCAATGACGACATGCCGTTTTTGGTCGATTCCGTCGTCGGCGAACTCAACCGGCGCGGTTTCCGCATCCGTTTGTTCGTTCACCCGGTCTTCGTTGTCGCGCGTGACGGTGCGGGCCGGCTGATTGGCTTCGAAAGCACGCCTGCCGCGGGTGGGCGGCGTGAAAGTTTCATTCATCTCCATTTGGAAGGAATCGAGGATGCCGCGCAGCGGGCGGAGGCCGTCGAGGCGTTGCGGGGCATCCTTGGCGATGTTCGCATCTGCGTACAAGACTGGCAGCCGATGCTCGCGCGCATACGCGATGTCGTTGCCGGCCTGAGAGCAAATCCGCCGCCCCTGCCGGTCGACGAGACCGCAGAGGCGATTGCGTTTCTCGAATGGCTTGCCGACGACAATTTCACGCTGCTCGGCGCCCGGGATTATGTATTCGCCGAAAATGAAGGTGTGCTCGCGCCGGTCTTCGAGACCGGCCTTGGCTTGTTGCGCTCGCGGGACATGCGTCTATTGCAGCGCTGGAACCAGCCTCTGGTCGTCACCCAGGATGTGCGCGCATTTCTTCGCGAGCCAAAGCTCCTGATCGTCACCAAATCGGCGGTGCGCTCACGGGTGCACCGGGGCGTGCACCTCGACTATATCGGCGTCAAGCGTTTCGATGCAGCGGGAACGCTCATTGGCGAACACCGCTTCTGCGGCTTGTTCACATCGACCGCCTATACGCAATCGGTGCACGGCATCCCTTACGTGCGGCGGAAGGCCGACAGCATCATTCGCCGGGCGTCCTTTGCTCCGGCTGGTTATTCAGGCAAGGCTCTCGTCAATGTGCTCGAGACCTATCCACGCGATGAATTGTTCCAAATTGACGACGACACGCTCTATCAATTCGCAATTGCCATCCTTCATCTCGGCGAGCGGCCGCGAGTGCGTGTGCTGCCGCGGCGCGACCGGTTCGAACGCTACGTTTCGGTGCTGGTCTATATTCCACGCGATCGTTACAGCGGCCAGATCAGGGCGGCGATCGGCAACTATCTGGTTTCGGCCTACAAGGGACGGCTAAGCGCCTACTATCCCTTCTTCCCCGAAGGAGCGCTTGTGCGCGTCCAGTACATTATCGCGCGGGCCGAAGGCCCATTGGAAAATCCGGATCGCGTATCGCTGGACCACGGCGTCGAGGCAATCGTTCGCAGCTGGACCGATGGCTTGCGCGAGGCGCTGGCCGGCGATCCGGATTCCGTCCACGGCGATTCACTCATTTCGCGTTATCGCGATGCTTTCCCGATCGACTATCGGGAGATTTACACCCCGGCGACCGCAGCCGCGGACATCGCCGGAATTGAAAGACTTACAGCGGAGCAACCGTTCTTCGTCGCCTTCTACCACGCGCAACCCGCGCCGGAGGCGCGCGTCGGCCTGAAGGTCTTCAGCCGCAATCGGCCCATTTCGCTCTCGCAGCGCGTCCCGACGCTCGAACATATGGGCTTTCGCGTCGTCGACGAACGCACCTATCACATCCGGCCAGCCGGGGCCGCGGAAGTGTGGTTCCACGATATGGAGCTTGAAAGCACGGAGCTTGAAAACGTTTCCGGACGGCCGATCGATTTGACCGCATTGGATAGCAGGCTTCAAGGCTGTTTCCTCGCGATCATGGGCAACGCGGCAGAGAACGACGGCTATAACGCGCTGGTTCTCGCGGCAGGATTGGATTGGCGTGAAGTTGCACTCATCCGAGCTATTTCGCGCTTCCTTCGGCAAATTCGCGTGGCCTATTCACAGGATTATATGTGGACGACTCTGCGCGACCATCCGGCCGTCGCTGCGCAGCTCGTCGATCTGTTTCGCACGCATTTCGATCCGAATCTGGGCATTTCGCCGCAACAGCGCGCCGACCGCGAAGCTAACGTTCTTTCCGCGATCGAGTTGGCGCTGGAGGCGGTTCAAAGCCTGGACGAAGACCGAATTATTCGCCACTTCGTCAATGCAGTCACCGCGTCGGTGCGGACGAATTTTTACCAGCTTGGCAGCGACGGTAGTGTCAAGCCGACCATCGCGATCAAATTTTCAAGCCGTAAGCTCGACGATATCCCGCCGCCGCGACCGCTCTATGAAATCTTCGTCTATTCGCCGTGCCTCGAAGCAGCGCATTTGCGCTTTGGCAAGGTAGCGCGGGGCGGCATTCGCTGGTCCGACCGGCCGCAAGATTTCCGCACCGAGATCCTCGGCCTGGTCAAGGCGCAGAACGTCAAGAATGCGGTGATCGTGCCGGTCGGCGCCAAGGGTGGCTTCGTACCGAAGCACTTACCGGCCGGGGCGGCGCGCGAGACCATCCAGGCGGAGGGAATGGCGATCTACCGGACATTTATTTCGGCGCTGCTTGATCTCACCGACAATATCGGGGTCGGAACGAGGGGCGTGATCCCGCCGACGGACGTGGTTCGCCACGATGGCGATGATCCCTATCTCGTCGCCGCCGCCGACAAGGGTACGGCGACATTCTCCGATATTGCCAACGCATTGGCGATCGCCCGCGATTTTTGGCTCGGCGACGCCTTCGCGTCGGGCGGCTCTACCGGTTTCGACCACAAGAAGATGGGCATCACCGCGCGGGGCGCCTGGGAATCCGTCAAGCGTCACTTCCGGGAGATGGATATAAATATCGCGGCAGCGCCATTCACCGTTGTCGGCATCGGCGACATGTCGGGCGACGTATTCGGCAACGGCATGTTGTGCGAGAAGACCATCAAGCTCGTCGCAGCCTTCGATCACCGCGACATTTTTGTCGATCCCAATCCAGATCCGGCACAAACCTTCGCCGAACGCAAGCGCCTGTTCGATCTGCCTCGATCGAGCTGGCAGGATTTCGACAGAACCATCATTTCCAAGGGCGGCGGTGCTTTTTCGCGCGCTGCAAAGGACATCAGGCTTTCATCCCAAGCTCAAGGATTGTTCGGCGTCGGCGAGCACCTGACGCCCGACGATCTTATTCGGGCGATTCTCAAAGCTCCGGTCGATCTCATCTTCTTCGGCGGTGTGGGCACATTTGTCCGCGCATCCGACGAGTCCGATGACTCGGTCGGCGACCGCGCCAATGACGGCGTCCGGGTTGCCGCCAAGGATTTGCGGTGCAAGGTGATCGGCGAGGGCGCCAATCTCGGCATGACCCAGCGCGGCCGCATAGAGGCGGCATTTCGCGGCGTCAAACTCAACAGCGATGCGATCGACAACTCGGCCGGGGTGAACACCTCCGACATGGAAGTCAACATCAAGATCGCCTTGAGTATCCCGGTGCGCGACGGCCGCCTGACGATGGCCGGCCGTGACGCCTCGCTCGCAAAGATGACAGGCGAAGTCGCCGGGCTGGTTTTGCGCAACAATTATTTGCAAACGCTGGCGCTGTCCCTGGCCGAACGGCGCGGCATGGAGGATTTCGGCTTTCTGCAGCGGCTCATTCAGACGCTGGAAAGGCGCGGCCAGCTCGACCGGGCGGTCGAATATCTGCCTGACGATGTGCAGCTTGCGGAGCGGCGGCGCCATCTGAAGGCGTTCACGCGGCCGGAGCTTTCCGTGCTGCTTGCTTACGCCAAGCTTAGTCTCCATGACGAGTTGCTCGAATCGCCATTGCCGGACGATTCTTATTTGGCTCGCGAGCTCGGACGGTATTTTCCGCGGCCGATCGGCGAGCATTATCCGGATGCCCTGGAACACCATCGCCTGCGGCGTGAAATCATCGCTACGCAGCTTGCCAATTCAATGATCAATCGCGGCGGTCCATCGCTGATCGTGCGCATCGCCGATCAGACCGGCGCCTCTGCGCCCGCAATCGCCCGCGCCTTCGCTGCGGCGCGGGACAGCTACGACATG
>DASPWC010000431.1:0-2616 GCA_035622055.1 Xanthobacteraceae bacterium
CGCCGAGATGCTCGGCGTGGCTTCGGCGTGTTCGATGTATTCGCCGAATGCCTTGCTCGGCACGTTGACGCCCGAGAACAGTTCGAAACCAGCCGCCGCCCATCCCGCTATACCGCCAGCGAGGATGCGCAGGTCGGTATAGCCGTTCGCCGCCAGAATTGCCGCCGCTCGCTGGGCAAGCCCGTCGTTGTCGTCGCATAGGACTATCCGCGTCTCGCGGCGCGGCACGAGCTGTGCGAATTTCAATTCGAGCCGGCTGAGCGGCGCCGATCGCGCCAGCAAAAGGTGGCGCTGCGAGTAGATCAGCTCTTCGCGCACGTCGACGAGCGCGATCTCTCCGCCGTCGTCGATCATGCCCCGCAGATCGGCGGGGCTGATGTTCGCCGTCACGTCGCCTGCTGGGGCATCATGCGTTTGACTTCGCCGGTTTTGAGATCGAAGCGCACGCGATCAATGCGATCGAGATTTGTTCCCGTCACGCGAATGAAGCGGGCACGGTCGGGATAATCGATCGAATGAATTTTACCGTCTTGATAAATGCCGGCGTGGCCTGGGGTGAGCCGGTATTTCTTCACCGGCTTAAGCTTGGCGTGCTCGGGGTTGCCGCCGTCGTCTTCGCGTTCCCATTCCGTCATGTCGGTATAGTGGGTGGCCTGACCGTAAATGGCCCAGGAATCGCCGTGATCGTGCGGCGGCGACACCCTCGCCTTGTCGTTGATGTGCGCCAGGACCTGAAAGCCGAGATCCGGGTCTTCGTAAAGAACATGCAATCCGCGCGGCGCTCGCTCGCAATGTCGTCGGACGAAGTCCGGATTTTGCAAAAGGCGCTCAAGCTGCGTCCGCACCTTTTCACGGCCGGTCGGACCGGGATCCTGCGAGAGGATAGAGCGACAATCCGATATGAACTGATCGAGTTCATAAGCCATGGCGAGCACTCCTGGGGCGCCGAACCGGTACAATGTCGCGCATCGTACGGCTAAGCGCCAGTGAATTTGGCGATACCCGACCTAATCGCTAAATTAATCGCATGTTCGGCCTGCCACCGACGCATGAACGCCCGCGAAATGTGCGGCTCGATACGCTGATCCGCCTGCGCTGGCTTGCTGTTTGCGGGCAGCTGGCGGCCGTTTTGATGGTGCATTTCGGCCTGGAATTCGAGGTTCCGATCTGGGCCTGCCTTGCCGTGATTTCGCTCGCGGCGCTGCTGAACGTGGCGCTGCGCGTCAGTTTCCGCCAAACGCAGTGGCTCGAGCCCGACCGAGCCGCGTGGTTGCTCACTTTCGACATCGCCGAATTGGCGGCGCTTCTCTATCTCACCGGCGGCTTGGAAAACCCCTTTGCCTTTTTGTTGCTCGGCCCGGTGCTGATTTCGGCGACGGCGCTCCCGCCGCGAATGACTTTGTTGATCGGCACGTTCGCGATGTTTTGCGCAACCGTGCTCGTATTTCTGCATTTCGATTTGCCCTGGGATGCCGAGAACCCTCTCGAGCTTCCTGAAATCTACATGGTCGGCGTCTGGCTCTCGATCCTGCTCGCGATCGGCTATATCGGCGTCTATACGTGGCAGGTCGCCGAGGAGGCGCGTCAACTTTCCGACGCGCTGGCGGCGACCGAACTGGTCCTGGCGCGCGAGCAGCACCTCTCCCAGCTCGACGGACTCGCCGCCGCGGCGGCGCACGAACTGGGCACGCCGTTGTCCACGATCACCGTCGTCATTCGCGAAATCGAACGCGCGCTGGAGGCGAATTCTCCCTATGCGGATGATGTGAAGCTTTTGCGCGAGCAGGCGCAGCGGTGTCGCGAGATCCTGGCCAAAATCACCGAGCTTCCGGCGAGCGATCCATTCGATCGCACGCCGCTGTCCGCACTGATCGAAGAAGCCGTCGCACCGCATCGCAATTTCGGCGTTTCGATCGTCGTGAATTATCCCGCCGACCGCGCCGCGGAACCGGCCGGGGCGCGCAATCCGGCGATTCGCTACGGCCTCGGTAATCTGATCGAAAATGCGGTCGATTTCGCTCACTCGCGGGTTGAGATTTCCGCACAATGGACGGCGCAGGACGTCAGCATCTCGATCAGCGACGACGGTCCAGGCTTTGCTCCCGAGGTCGTCGATCGCCTCGGTGCACCCTATGTGACGCACAGGCGACCCGATCCACGGGCATCACAGACCGATGAAGCCGCCGTGTTTGGCCTCGGCCTTGGTTTTTTTATCGCCAAAACGCTGTTGGAACGATCTGGCGCTAAGCTTTCACTTACCAATCAGGCGCCGCCTCTTCACGGCGCCACGATCATGGCGGTCTGGAACCGGGAGGACTTCGAACGGCCGCTCACAATGTCCCCACTTGAGGCGGCTTCGGCCGCTTCTTAAGTCTAAGCTTGATTGTTGACTTGGCGTCAGTGTCTACTTCGCGGCGGCGCAGCGGCAAAACGAAGCGCCCGCTGGAAATTACCGTTTGCTTGACGGAGTGCAATCGTGATGACCAATGCCGCAGCAACCCCGTTACCGGCCGAGCGATCCCTTCTGATTGTCGAGGACGACAAGTCGTTCCTTCAGCGGCTCGCCCGCGCGATGGAAGGTCGCGGTTTTGTCGTGACAACGGCGGAGTCGGTCGC
>DASPWC010000432.1:0-4759 GCA_035622055.1 Xanthobacteraceae bacterium
GGTCGGCACGCACCGTCATCGTGATGCGACCTTTTTCGTCGATCGTCTTGCCGATCACTTCGGTGTGCCGGTGCAGCCAGCTCACCCCGGCGCCGTCTGCGGGGTCGATGTTAAGCTCGATGAGCACGCGGTTAGCCGCCAGTGTGGTCTCGATGGCCGCGGCGAGCGCTTCCACGCCCTCGCCCGTAAGCGCGGAAACCGGAACGGGCCGATTGGCCGGCGGCCTCCGTTCTGCGATGTTCGCAAGACGCTCGCGCTCAGCCTTATCGAGCCGGTCGATTTTGTTCCACGCCTCGATCAACACGTGCTTGCCACCGGAGTCGCTGTGTGTCTCGACGCCGAGCTCTAGCAGGATCCTCTCGACGTCCTGCAGTTGCGCTTCGGCGTCCTCGTGCGAAACGTCGCGCACATGCAAGATGACGTCCGCTTCGACCACTTCTTCGAGCGTGGCGCGGAATGCCGCGATCAGCATCGTCGGCAGATCGGAGATGAAGCCTACTGTATCGGACAAAATGATGCGCGCGCCGTGAGGCAGCGCGACGCCGCGCAAAGTTGGATCGAGTGTGGCAAACAGCATGTCCGCGGACAGGACGCTCGCCTGCGTCATGCGATTGAACAGGGTCGATTTACCGGCGTTGGTATAGCCGACCAGCGCCACAATCGGATAAGGCGCGCGGCGGCGGCTTTCGCGATGGAGCGCCCGTGTACGCTTCACCTTTGTGAGTTCGCTCTCGATTTTGGCGAGACGCTCTTCGATCATGCGGCGGTCTGCTTCGAGCTGCGTTTCACCGGGCCCGCCGAGAAAGCCGAAGCCGCCGCGCTGACGTTCGAGATGCGTCCACGAGCGCACCAGCCTGCTCTTCTGATAAGTCAAATGCGCATGCTCGACCTGTAGTGAGCCCTCGCGCGTGCGTGCCCGGCGGCCGAAAATCTCCAGAATCAGGCCGGTGCGATCCAGCACCTTTGCGTTCCATGCTTTTTCGAGATTGCGCTGCTGTACCGGCGTTAGCGCGCAATCCATGACGACGACATCGGCTTCGAAACTTTTCACGAGTCCGGCAATCTCGTCGACCTTGCCCTTGCCAAGATAGGTTGCCGGCCGCAACGCACTCAGCATGACGATACCGGACTGTTCGACCTTAAGATCGATGGCACGGGCAAGACCGATTGCTTCGTCGAGCTTGGCCTCGGCCGGTCGCTCGCCGGCCGCAGCGCGGGCGGCGTTGCGGCGCATGATCGGCTCAATCACGATAGCGCGGCCGGTGGTTGCCGACGCCGCCCCTGCGTGGCCGCTCCCCGCCCGCCAAGCATGCCGCGGCGGCAAAGGGCGCGTGTCGCGGTGGCGCGGCTCCAATCGGCTTTATTCCCCAGACGGCGCTTCCTCAGCGCCTTCGAAGAGCTGCACCGGATGGCCGGGCATAATTGTCGAAATGGCGTGCTTGTACACGAGCTGTGAATGCCCGTCGCGACGTAGAAGCACGCAGAAATTATCGAACCAGGTGACTACACCTTGCAGTTTCACGCCATTCACGAGGAAGATGGTGAGTGGAATTTTGTTCTTGCGGACGTGATTGAGGAAGGTGTCTTGAAGGTTTTGCGCGCGGTCGGCTGCCATGGCCGTTGTTTCCGTTCTTTATGCCGCGGGCCCCTTCCCTGCGGTCGTTTTTCGGCTTTTATCTCTTTCGTCTTCTCGGCTCAGCTTTTGGTCCCGCAGGACCCGGACCGAATGGGTTCGGAATTGACCATTAGAAGGCGCGGCGGTCATCGATGCAAGCCTAACTTCGGGGCAGATTACGGTTAACTTACCTCGGCGTAGCGGTGAAACGCGCGACGAAGCGCGGTTGCAACCGGGCCCGGCTTCCCGTCCCCGACAGCGTGGCCGTCGATGCGGATCACCGGCAGTACAATCTGACTCGCTGAAGTGATAAAGGCCTCGCGCGCGCCGTAGGCTTCCTCCAGCGTGAATGCTCGCTCTTCGACGCTGAGCGTTGTGGCCTTGATGGCGTCGAACACAACGCTGCGCGTAATACCGCGTAAAATGGCGTGATCGGCGTGGCGCGTCACCAATACGCCGGCCGGTGTTACGATCCAGGCATTGGCCGAAGTGGCCTCCATCACCGCACCGTCCTTGTCGACAAACCAAGCGTCGGGGGCGCCCCGGTTGATAGCTTCTTGCCGCGCCAGCACATTAGGCAAGAGTCCGATCGTCTTAATGTCGACGCGGCCCCAGCGATTGTCCGGCACGCTGACGACTGCAATGCCCTTTTCCGCCAATGCCTCGTTGCGGGCCATGCTCAACGAGCGCGCCGTGACGACGATGCTCGGCGGCGTCTGCGGCGACGGAAAAGCGTGATCACGCCGCGCTACACCGCGCGTGATTTGCAGATAAACTATGCCGTATCCGACGCGGTTGCGGCTCACAACTTCGCGCAGAACAATGCCTAGCGCGCGCGCTGACATCGGTAGCGGAATTCGTATTTCCTTCAGCGAACGTTGGAGCCGTTCGAGATGGCGTCGCTCGTCGATGAGACGGCCGCCCCTGACCTCGCAGACCTCGTAAACGCCGTCGGCGAATTGATAGCCGCGATCCTCGACGTGGATTTTGGCATCACGGAACGGCGCATAACGGCCGTTGACATAGGCGAAGCGTGACATTCGAGCTTAAAAATCCGGGCCGCCAAGGCACCTCGACAGCCGCCATCCGGCACCCAACATGCTCAATCTCTCAATCGATTCCCAGCGCTTTGAGCTTGCGATGCAACGCGGAGCGTTCCATCCCGACAAATTCGGCTGTACGGGAAATATTCCCCCCGAACCGGTTAATTTGCGCCAGCAGGTATTCGCGTTCGAACACTTCGCGCGCTTCGCGCAAGGCGAGACTCATCAGGTGCTCGCCGCCGTTGCCGTTGGGCATATTTGGAATCATGGAGCCCACATCCTGGGGCAGCATCGACGCGGTGATGACGGCTTCAGGATCGCCGCCGGCGAGGATCATCAGGCGTTCGACATTGTTGCGCAGCTGACGGACATTACCCGGCCAATCGTGCGACTGCAGCACCGCCAACGCATCGGCGCCAACCATGCGCTTGGGCAAGCCGGTCGTCTGCGAAATCTGCGTCATGAAGTACTCGACAAGCTCGGGAATATCTTCTCGCCGCTCGGCAAGTCCGGGCACGCGGATCGGAACGACCGAGAGCCGATGGTAGAGATCTTCGCGGAATTTGCCCGCGGTGATCTCCGCCTCGATGTTTCGGCTGGTCGATGAGACGATGCGTACGTCCACGGTTACCTTGGTACTGCCGCCGACGCGCTGAAACGTCTGGTCGACCAAAACGCGCAGGATTTTGTTCTGCGTTTCGCGCGGCATGTCGGCAATTTCGTCGATGAACAAGGTGCCGCCGTGCGCTTCCTCTAGCGCGCCGACTTTCCGGCTCATCGTCCCATTGCCGCCTTCCACGCCGAAAAGTTCGGTCTCCATGTGTTCGGGCGTGATAGCGGCGGCGTTGATCACCAAGAATGGCGCGTTGGCCCGGGCCGAATGGCCATGAATCGTTCGCGCTGCGAGTTCCTTGCCGCTGCCGGACGGTCCTACAATCAGAACGCGGCTGTTCGTCGGGGCCACTTTCTCGATTGTCTGACGCAATTGATTGGCGGATGGCGAATGCCCCACCAACGCATGCGCGAGAGGAGCAAGTTGCTTAAGCTGCTGGACCTCGCGTTTGAGCCGCGAGTTTTCCAGGGCGCGTTCCGCCACCAGCACCAGGCGATCGGCTTTGAACGGCTTCTCGATAAAATCGTAGGCGCCGCGTTTGATGGCGGAAACCGCCGTCTCGATATTTCCGTGACCGGAAATCATTACGATCGGTAGTTCGGGATGCTGCTGCTTGAGGCTGTCGAGCAATTGGAGGCCATCAAGCCGGCTGCCTTGCAGCCAAATATCGAGGAAAACGAGATTGGGCCGACGCGCAACGACAGCTGCTAATGCTTCATCGCTGTCGCGCGCGGTGCGCGTGCCGTGTCCCTCGTCCTGTAGGATACCCGCGACCAGCTCGCGGATATCAGCCTCGTCGTCAACGATCAGGATGTCGGATGCCATGTGTTTGTCCCCTATCCTGAATGGTTCACTCGGCCGCGGCGCGTTGCTCCGTCGGCGGCTCGACTGACGGCCCCGCCGGAGTCGCGAGCGGTTCCGCGCTAAACCGCAACTGCATCCATGCGCCGCGAGCCCCGGCTACCTTTTCCGAGGCGTCGCGCAGCTCGAGACGTCCGCCGTGCTCTTCAAGAATGCGGCCCACAATTGCCAGCCCGAGCCCGGTGCCTTTCTCCCGCGTCGTGACATACGGTTCGAGCAGCCGAGCGCGGTTTTCTCTGGGCAGGCCGATGCCGTTATCGATCACATCGACGACGACTTCCTTGCCGTCGCGCTGGGTTCGTACGATGATTCGGCCGCGCTGCAATTCGCCGGGCGGCACCGCGGCGATCGCTTCGGTTGCATTCTTGACGATATTGGTCAGAGCCTGCGAGATCAGCCGACGATCGAAGCGCGCGGGCATCGATTCGGCTTCCAATTCCACGTCGAAGTCGATGTCGGGATGCGCGACGCGCAGCAGGAACACCGCCTGACGGACGGTGTCGGCCACGTCCTCGTCCGCAACGACCGCTTTGGGCATACGTGCGAATCGCGAAAACTCGTCGACCATGCGTTTGATGTCGTCGACCTGGCGCACAATCGTTTCCGTGCATTGTTCGAACACTGCGG
>DASPWC010000433.1:0-2886 GCA_035622055.1 Xanthobacteraceae bacterium
TGATGGGCAATTCGGCCCATGCCTTCGAAAAACAGATCATCAGCCTCGAGTCCTTCCTTGCGGAAAACTGGAAGGCCACCGTCAGCGCGCGCACCGGCAATCCGATCTATGAGCGGCCCGTTGTGCTCGTGATTTATCGCGAGGATTACCGCTTCCTGCTCGATCCGATCATTCCCAAGCCGGGCGGCACCTCGGCCAATTACGATCTGGTCATCGCCTCGCAGCCATACCGGGCGCGCGCTTCGCTCGAATTCAAGGCCAAGCGGGTGATCGGGCCCCTCGCCCGCGCGCTCGGCCCGGGCGGCCGGCTCATCGCCATCCAGTCGCATGGCCAGGATCCCGGCATGGAGATCATCCAGGAAGTCTGGCCCGACGACAATCCGTTCATCCACGACCGGCATCAGATCCTCAAGGCGGTCAAACAAGAACTCGGCGCCGCCGGGCGCGATCTCAACTTCAACGCCTATGCCGACAATCGCTCGCTGTTCCGCTACGTCATGCACACGCTGCCGTCGGAGATTTCCGAATCGATCGGCACGTCCACGCTGTTCGCGGCCTGGAACGCGGCCATCTATGTGGCGCAAGTCGAGGACGACCGGCTCGCCGAAATCGGCGACCGCTACATCGACGCGACCCGCTCGGTGCTGCGCAAGCGCGGCGGACTGTGGTTCTTCGACGAATCTTACGTGATCTCGCGGCGGCGGCAGTAAGCAGCGGCTTTCATTATCCCCTTCCCCTTGAGTGGGATGGTTAGAGGGGGGTCCTAAGGGAAAAACACTCCCTCCCGATCCGGGGCGCTTGTCATCGGGCCCGTTATCTTGACCACAGTACACATCTCTCGGATCGGGCATTACAATGACGCATGCTGTTCGTCGTCCATGCTCTCGACAAGAGAGACATTTTACCGACGCGCGCTAAGCATTACCGCGCCCATCGCATCCATCTCGACCGGGCCGAAGAGCATGCTGTCGGCGTCGTGACCGCCGGCACGCTCGTGGCCGACGACGGTGAGACGCCGGTCGGCAGTGTTTTCGTCATCGATGCCGCGGACCGTGCGGCCGTCGATGCGTTCACGCGGACGGACCCCTATCACGTCAACGGCGTCTGGGAGCGCGTCGCCATTCATCGCTACAATAAAAAACGCGGCACGCCGATCGTGAGCCGGCGGTGATGATGCTCGCTTCGCGCGCATGCTCACGACGAGTTCGTGTTCAGCCCCTTCCGATCCGCCACCGGGTTGAACCCGTGGCGGATCGACCTCCCCCCTCCAGGCGGAGGTAAAGATGAAGAGGTAAAGATGAAAATGTCACCCTCTCCTGGAGGGGCAGGGTCGTTCCCGAAGCGCCCGGAGTGGGATGACTGTTGCGCGAAGGCGTTTGCGACGTCGATGTTTTAAAGACGCCTTGTAGCTTGAGCGTGCGCAGGCGGCGCCAAAAGCGCTTCTTAAAGTGGAGGCTCGACGCCTCCTTCTTTTTTGCAAGCAATGCCGGCCTCCTCCAAATCGAGCTCGCGTTCGATGCGCCGGCGCGCTTCGTCGGTGATCCGCCCCTCTCGCAAGAGCCCGTAAATGAATTTGCGTTCGAGCGCGATCAAATCCGATCTTACGTCGGCCGCCGCCGTGGCGGCGGCGAACGCGTCTGGCGCGGCGGCGGCGTTCGGCAAGCGTCCGGCGCGATAATCTTGCCGGGCGCGCAAAGTCGCCAGCACTTCGGGAGAAATTTTTTCTTGCGCGGCGAGCTCTTCGAGCCGCGCCTGCGCGAGTTTCAGGGCCTCCGCCCGCGCGGCGAACTCGGCTTTGTCTTCGCGGTCGCGCTCGTCGGCGGCGTGGCGTCCAAGCCCGAGCCAGCGAACGACGCTTGGCAACATCAAGCCTTGGCCGACCAGCGTGACGACGATGACTCCAAAGGTGATGAATAAAATCGAATCGCGGTAGGGGAACGGCGCGCCGGAACTGGTGGTCAAGGGGATCGCCAGCGCGGCCGCCAGCGAAACGACGCCGCGCACGCCTACGAATGCGAGAAAGAAGATCGTCTGCCAAGGCGGAAGCGGGTCCCGCCGGGCGACTGCCGCGCTCAACCAGCGCGGCAGGTAGGCCGCCGGATAGACAAATATGAATCGTGTCGCGACAAGCACGATGACGGTCAGCAATACGCCCAGGATCGGCTGATGCAGCGGGACGATGTCCGGCCGATCGAGAATTGTGCGAATTTGCAGGCCCGTGACGAGAAAGATCAGGCTCTCAAGCAAATAGATGAGCAGGTCCCAGAAAAAGATGCCTTGCAGCCGCGTCGCGGCGGGAATGAGCAACGGCCCGTTCCAGCTGACGTACAGTCCGGTCGCCACCGTCGCCAAGACACCTGACCCGCCCAAATGCGCGGGCACCAAGAAAGCCGCGTACGGCGTCATCAAAGACAGCGTGATCTCGACGCGAGGGTCGCGGGCCCAGCGGCGCAGACGCAGGCTGAGCCATCCCACGGCGATGCCATAGGCGATTTCGCCGATGACAATCAGCACAAATGTTCCGGCGGCCTCGCCGAGCGAAAATACGCCGGTGCCGACTGCGGCAACGGCAAAGCGGTAGATGATCAAGGCCGTGGCATCGTTCGCGACGCCTTCTCCATTGAGGACGACAACGAGGCGGCGCGGGATGCCGAGTCGCCGCACGATCGCCAACGGCGCGACGATATCGGGCGGCGCCACGATGGCGCCAAGGACAAAGGCCACGCCGATCGGCATGCCGAGCACCCAATGCGCCAGCGCGGCCACTGCGCAGGCGGTGAAGACCACGCAGCCCAGCGCCAGGAGCGCGATCGGCCGCAAGTTGAATTTGAACTCGCGCCAGCTCATGGTGACGCCCGCCGAATAAATCAGCGGCGGCAGGATTCC
>DASPWC010000434.1:0-2769 GCA_035622055.1 Xanthobacteraceae bacterium
ACGAGTTCGCCGATACGCTCCACCAGATGCGCCTTGTTGACCTGATAGGGAATTTCGGTCGCAACGATCGCCTCGCGCTCGCCGCGCAGGGTCTCGAACTCGACCTTACCGCGCACCACGATCGAACCCCGGCCGAGGTGGTAAGCGGCGCGTATGCCCTGGCGGCCGAGGATAATGCCGCCGGTTGGGAAATCCGGCCCCGGCATAATCCCGATCAGATCGTCGATCGACAGTGCCGGATTATCGATGAGCGCGACACAAGCATCGATAACCTCGCCGAGATTGTGCGGTGGAATGTTGGTCGCCATACCGACGGCGATGCCGCCGGCGCCGTTCGCCAGAAGATTGGGAAACCGCGCCGGTAACACCAACGGCTCTTGTTCGTTACCGTCGTAATTGGATTGAAAGTCGACTGTGTCCTTGTCGATGTCCTCGACAAGCGCACCTGCAACGCGCTCGAGGCGGACTTCGGTGTAACGCATGGCCGCCGGCGCATCGCCGTCGACTGAGCCGAAATTGCCCTGGCCGTCGACCAGCGGCAGGCGCATCGAGAAGTCCTGCGCCATGCGGACAAGCGCGTCGTAGACGGCCTGGTCACCGTGTGGATGATATTTGCCGATGACATCCCCAACCACGCGGGCCGATTTGCGGTACGGCTTGTTCCACTCGTAGCCGTTTTCGTGCATCGAATAGAGGATGCGCCGATGCACCGGCTTGAGACCATCGCGCGCGTCTGGCAACGCTCGCGCCACGATCACGCTCATCGCGTAATCGAGGTAGCTCTTCTTCATCTCCTCCGTGATCGACACGGGGCGGATGTCGGACGGCGCACTACCGTCGCCGCCATCGCTTGGCGGCCCGTTTTCCTGGTCGGACAAAGGTAAAAATCCTGACGAATCGGACGCGATTTTTATAGCCGATTAGCCCCCTCAGGGCCACCTTTATCGGCATAAGGAATGTAGTATTTTCCTATGTATTTTCAATTGGATATGTCAGAATTCTTGATCACCTTCTGCGGCGTTGGCCCGATCGGCGGCGCAACGATAAAACGCAACGCAAAATGCGAAGCCGCGAGAGGCAAAATATCTGCCCTCAGCACGCATCGCCAATGCATCGATCGTCTTTGCGGGAAGCGAAAGTGCTAGGGTCTCGTGAATTTCGCGAGCGTGCAAATGTTATTCGATTTCGCGATTTCGGCACTGCTGACTCTTTTCGTTGTCGTCGATCCAATCGGCCTTACGCCGACCTTTCTAGCGGTGACGGATGGATTGCCGCGATCAGCGCAACGGAGCGTGGCGCTGCGCGCGAGCATCATCGCGGGCGCCATCCTCGCCGGTTCTGTCTTGATCGGGAATTGGCTCCTCGGCACGCTCGGAATTTCGCTCGCCGCGTTTCGCATTGCCGGCGGACTGTTGTTGTTCTCGATCGCGTCGGAAATGGTCTTTGGGGTTCGCATTCGACGCGAAAGTGAAACCGCCGAGCAGGCCATCGAAGAGCATGTGCGCAACGTCGCCGCCTTTCCGCTCGCGATTCCTCTTATGGCCGGACCCGGGGCAATTACCGCAACCGTGCTTCTCGCGGGACACACTCAGGGCGATTGGTTGTTGCTCGGCCTTTTGATCGTGGTGGTGACGCTCGTCGCGGCGTGTTGTCTCATCGTCTTCAACTTCGCTAGCCGGATCGCCGGCCTTTTGGGCATGACCGGGAATATTGTTCTGTCGCGGCTTCTCGGCGTGCTGCTCGCCGCTCTGGCGGTTCAATACGTGGTCGATGGTGCGCGGGCGATCTGGGGCGGATAATGCCGTTACGACCCGACCGGCTCGCCGCGACACTGTTTCAATCGAGGCGCGGCTGCCAGATCATCAGCGCAAAGACCGCGGCCATTCCCAGCAGGATCGGGATGGCGAGGGCAGACCACGCACGAAACAGCCGCCGATAGTCTTGTGACAACGGAATAGCGTTCAGCGCCGCTTCCCGGCTTAAGCGCCAAATACGAATCTCAATGCGAAAGGCGGCGAGCCAGCAGGCCACGATCGCGCCATAGAAAACTAGCGAGACGACGATCCAAAACTCGTAAAGAGGCGATAGTCCGATCGTCAAGGCCAGCGGGTAACCGCTGATCGGCTGTAACGCAATCGCGCCGGCAACCACGATTTTTTCTACGCCGACGACGAATTGCGAAGTCACCGCAACGACGGAGGGATTACGGGAGCGGTCTGCGAGCACCATCAAGACCGCGATACAAAGCCACGTCCCAAACATTGCCGCGGCGGCGAGCACATGGACGAACTTGAGGGCGAAAATAACGTCAAGCATGGCCGCCGGGCGTCAACCGCTTGTCCCAATTGAAGACAGCACGAGAATGAGCAGAGAACCGCATCAGATCCTCGCAGATGGCAGCAGGGACCAATTGCTTGGGCGTCAGAACGGAATTTCGTCGTCCATGTCGCCGCGTGTGGCTCCGGCGGTCGCGGGCGCTGGTTTGCGCGAAGGCCCCGGCGAACCAAAATCGCCGCCACTGTCTTCGGCCGCGTCGCTTGAAGAGGACCCGGCGCGGTCGAGCAACGTCAGCTCGCCGCGGAAGCCCTGCAATACCACCTCGGTCGAGTAGCGATCTTGGCCGGATTGATCTTGCCATTTGCGGGTTTGCAGCGCGCCTTCGATGTAAACCTTCGAACCTTTTTTCAGATATTGCTCCGCGATCCGGCACAAATTCTCATTGAAGATGACCACGCGGTGCCATTCGGTCTTTTCACGGCGTTCGCCGGT
>DASPWC010000435.1:0-10360 GCA_035622055.1 Xanthobacteraceae bacterium
AAATTCTTCTCGCCGCCCCGATCGGCCGCCGTGTGGTGCCAGCGATGAAAGACCGGGCCGGCAATCACGTATTTGAATGGGCCGAGCGTCCAATCGAGATTGGCGTGAACGAAGGCCGAATGCGCGATCGTAAACGGTCCGAGCACGACGAACACGTTGGGCGAGATGCCCATGAGGATCATGACCACATCGGCGGTCACGCTGCCGAGGAACAAATTAATCGGGTGAAAACGCGCCGCCGAAATCCACTCCAGCTCCTCGGATGAATGATGGACCGCGTGATAGCGCCACATGCGTTTGCCGTGGAACAAGCGGTGGGTCCAATAGAGGATGATATCCTCGCCGACAAGAAAAATGCCCATCTGCACGAACAACGGCAGGGCGGCCAGCGGGCCGTGGCCGTTGTCGTAGAAGGCGACCAATCCGTCCGCGGTTGTTATGCCAAACAAAAGCGCGGCACCGACGATCAGCATGCCGATGCGCAAATAGCGGGTGATGACGGGAATGAAAAACCAGTAGCAGAGATCGGTGACGATATCGCGTTTGCGCCACCAAGGCCGCCCGGGATTGCAGGCCCAGAACCACGTGAGGATTGTAAAGACAGTCGCCAATCCTAACGACATGGGAATATTCTTCGTAAACGTTTCGCCAAAGCTCATGAAGAAAGCGAGTAATTCCTGCTTCATATTCCGCTCGTGTGTTGTGCTGTCGCGCCAATGCGTATGCCGCTCTCTGCTATCGAGCATGCGCATTAAAACGCCGTGAATGCGCGGCGTTCAGTCGCTTGTGCGCAGCGGCGCAGCCGCCTTTATTTGGAACGGGTCTGTAAGGTCCGCAACGCAGTGTTAACTACGCTGCACAAAGCGCGAATACCCGCGTGTTTTTGCGATCGACTTAACCGCCCTGAAATTTCTGACCGATACGGTGCAGTACGATCCAAATGGTGCAGCAAACCGTTGGATCTGCTTGGACAGCAACGTTTGGATCTAAGGAGCCAACACCTATGAAGACCCTTTTCTCGCGTTTCGTGAAGGACGAGTCAGGCGCGACCGCCATCGAATATGGCCTCATCGCCGCTGGCATCTCTGTTGCAATCATCGCCGTGGTCAAGGGCCTCGGCCAGAACCTGAACACCACCTTCACCAACGTCTCCAACGCGCTTAAGTAATCCGTGTACTTTAGCGATGGCGCGAAAAGGCTCCGGCTGCACACCGGAGCCTTTTCAGTTTTGCGGGCAACTGCGGGCGTTCGGTAATGCGCTTTCAACCTACATCGCTTAGTCCGGCAAGCAAACGGGATCGAACGGCGTCATGTTGAACGAAGCGATCAGGTTGACACTGTTTCCCGCGATGATGGCGTTCGCGGCTTCGAGCGACCTGCTGACGATGACGATCGCCAACCGGGTTTCGCTCATTCTGATCGGTGGCTTCGTTGTCCTGGCGGGGCTCAGCGGCATGAGCGAGAGCGAGCTGTTGTCGCATTTTGGCGCGGCGGCGGCGGTGCTTGCGGTGGCGTTCCTCTGCTTCAGCTTCGGCTGGATCGGCGGCGGGGACGCCAAGCTCGCGGCGACCTCGGCGTTGTGGTTGGGCTTCGGTCATCTGTTGGATTATCTCATCTACGCCTCGATTTTAGGCGGTGCGCTGACGCTGCTGCTCTTGCAATTTCGGAACTGGCCTTTGCCGCAGGCTTTGGCCGAACGGGAATGGGTGGACCGGCTGCACAGGCCGGATGGCGGCGTCCCTTACGGGATCGCGCTCGCCGCCGCGGCGCTCATCGTCTATCCGCAGACCGACTGGATGACGCTTTCGGGCGTCTGAGTGGTCGCCACGATTCTCAACAAGAGGTTAATGCGAAATTTGGATACGCCTTGTTAACCATGCCTTGACGATTCCCTGGTGAAATCCATTCACCTCTGACGGCAGGATTCAGCCGGGCGTCTCATGGAAAGCGAAGCGTTATGAAGGCCGCGCGTATCGTCGTACTCGGTGTCGCAATCGCCGCCGGCGGTGTCGCCGCCTATTTGGCCGCGGGCGGCAAAGAGGCGCCAGCGCCAGCGCCAGTCGCCGCTCTGGAAACCGTCGAAATCCTGGTCGCGAAGACGGATCTTGCGCGGGGCCAGGTGATCGAGAGCCAAGATATTGGCTGGCAAACGTGGCCGGCCGACGCCGCCAATCCAGGCTTCATCAGGAAATCGTCCGAGCCGGATGCTCTCACCAAATACAAGGACGGCATCGTGCGCGTTGCTACGCTGGCCGGCGACCCAATTCGCAGTCCCTATGTCGTTCTGGCAAAAGGGTCCGGTTTCCTCGCGGCCGTCCTGGCAAAAGGCATGCGCGCGGCCGCAGTCGACATTTCGCCCGAGTCGAGCGCCGGCGGCTTCGTTCTTCCGGATGACCGCGTGGACGTGATGTTGACCCGGCGGGACAAAGCCGCCGAGAAAGCCACGGGGGTGGAGAAATACACCACCACCACGGTCCTGCGAAATATTCGGGTACTGGCTGTCGACCAGACGGTGGATCAGAAAAACGGCGTAAAAACCGCGATCGGCAAAACCGCGACGCTGGAATTGACTCAGCCGCAAGCCGAAACGCTCGCGCTGTCGCGTCAGATCGGCACGATCTCTTTGGCGCTGCGCAGCCTTCTCGATTCCCAACAAACCAACGACAACGATGACAGCGGTGAGCGCGCCAGCATCAATACTGTGCGTTTCGGTGTGAGCACGATTGGAGTCGACCGTTGAGCGCACGGAGGCAACAGATTATGACAGCACGGACATTGACCCGCGTCGCCGGTTTCGCGGCTCTGATCGCCGTGTCGTTTATTATTTCGCGGGCAAGCGCGGGAAATCTCGCCTACAGCGGACCACCGGCGCAAGCCATGCACATTGTGGCGAGCGACGCCGCGTCGCAAGCGATCGCGCTTGGCATTGGCAAATCGGTTGTCGTCGACCTGCCGCGCGACATCAAGGACGTGCTGGTCGCCGATCCGAAAATAGCCAATGCCGTCGTTCGATCGTCCCGACGCGCATACATCATCGGCGGCGCAGTCGGTCAAACGAATGTGTATTTCTTCGACGCCGAGGGCAGGCAAATCGGCGGCTTCGATATTGCGGTCAAGCGCGATTTGAACGGTATCCGTGAGGCAATCCGTCAAGTCCTGCCGGACGCCGATATCGTGGTCGAGGCTATCGGCGACGGCATCGTGTTATCCGGCTCGGTCTCCAGCCCGCTCGAGGCGCAGCAAGCCTACGACATCGCCGGAGGGCTCCTCGGGCCAGGCAGCAAGGACACGCCAGCGGGCAAAATCGTCAATGCTATCGTCGTGCGTGGCCGCGATCAGATCATGCTCAAAGTGGTCGTCGCCGAAGTCGAGCGCGATGTTATCAAGCAACTCGGCATCAACCTGTCCGGATCGCTCGGCTACGGCACGGCCGTGGTCAATTTCAACACCAACAATGCCTTCACGGTCACGGGCTCCACGCCCAACAACGCTATCGCCGGCTCGTACAAATCGGTCACCGCGACACTGTTAGCCATGGAGCAAGCCGGTGTCATTCACACTCTCGCCGAACCAAACCTCACCGCAATTTCCGGCGAATCGGCCACGTTCGTGGCTGGCGGCGAATTCCCGGTGTTGAACGGGTTCAGTTGCTCCAACAACGCCGGCGGTCCGTCGACGTGTCAGCCTTCGATCGATTTCAAAAAGTTTGGCGTCAGCCTCGACTTCACTCCGATCGTGCTCAGCGAGGGCCGCATAAGCCTCAAAGTGATGACCGAAGTATCGGACCTTTCGCAGGCCAATTCGCTCACGATAGCCATCCCCGGGACCACACCGAACACGCCTGGCTCGTCGGCGACCATTCCCTCGATCCGCACCCGCCGCGCGGAGACGACCGTCGAAATTCCTTCCGGCGGTTCGCTTGCCATGGCCGGGATGATCCAGGATCAGACCAAGCAAGCAATCAACGGTTTGCCCGGCCTGATGGAACTGCCAATTCTCGGGCCGCTATTCAAAAGTCGCGATTATCTCAATCAGCGCACTGAGCTGATGGTGCTGGTGACCCCTTATGTGGTGCGCGCGGTTGCGCAGAAGGAGCTGTCTCAGCCCGACGACGGCTTCGCCGATCCGAGCGATCCCGCGACCGTACTGCTCGGCAGGCTTAACCGGATCTACGGCGTTGGCGGCGTTCCCGATCCACCCGACGGTTACCACGGCAAATACGGGTTCATCCTCGACTGATCCGGCGGAGGCAAACACCATGCAGACTGTCCACACAACGATGATGCGCCGCTCCGCCTCACGTCTTGCGATTCGGATCGCCGTCGGTGTCGCCTCCGCGCTGTGGCTGAGCGCGTGCGCCAGCGACCAGCAGATCGCCGCTGGGCCCGAATATCCGGCTGACTACCGCATGCGCCATCCGATCACGCTGCAGGAGGCCGATCACAGCTTGGAGCTCTTCATCGGTTCCAATCACGGCGGACTCAATCCAACGCAGCGCGCGCAGGTACTCTCGTTCGGACTGGGCTGGAAGCGCGACGCAACCGGCGGCATCGTCATCGATCGGCCAATCGGCAGCCCAAACGAGCATGCCTCGGCCGAGGCCATACGCGAGATTGCATCAATTCTCGCAGCGAGCGGAATGCCGCCGCGCAGCATCATTGTACGCACATATCCTGCTCCCGGCCTCGCGCTTGCCGCGACACGGGTGAGCTATCCCAGGGTAGCGGCGCAGGCGGGCCCCTGCGGCATTTGGCCGGAGGATATTGGGCCAAGCTGGAATCGGGATTTCTTCGAGAATCAACAGCACTGGAACTTCGGCTGCGCCACACAGCGCAACCTCGCCGCGATGGTGGACAATCCAGCCGATCTCGTACAGCCGCGCGGCGAGACGGCCGCCTACACGATGCGGCGCACCATGGTGTTCCAGAAATATACCGCCGGAGACATAACCGGGACTCAGGACACCCAAAACACGCAGTCGGCCAAGATCAGCGACGTCGGCAAATAACATCGTAGGCAGTGTTGGTTCATCATGAGACAGGCTAGTTCAAGCGCTCGCGAAGAGGTCGGTGACGGCGATGCCACCGGCCACACCGATCACATCGCGCCGGCGCCGCGGGTATCGGTGCAGGCGTTTTGCGAGAGTGTCGACGTTGCCGCCGCGATCCAGGCCGCCGGCGAGGATCGCCGGATGGCCAAAGCACACTTGCGCGTGCAGATGGGCGGACTGAGGGCGGCGACCGAGGCTTTCCAAGGATCGCCGACGCCGAACGTCATCATGCTGGAGTCCGAGAACCGCAGCGAGGAGATCCTCGCCGGACTCGACCGGTTTGCCGAATACTGCGACGCCGGCACCCGCGTGATCGTGATCGGCCGCATGAACGATGTGTCGCTTTATCGTGAATTGGTGCGCCGCGGCGTCAGCGACTATCTGATCTCCCCCGTCGACGTGCTGCAAGTCGTCCGTTCCGTCTGTGGGCTGTTTTCCGCGCCGCAGGCCAAGCCGGTCGGCCGCATCGTCGCCGTCGTTGGAGCCAAGGGTGGCGTCGGAGCGTCTACGATCGCGCATAACATTGCGTTCTCGATTGCCCGTGACCTGAAGCTCGATTCGGTCGTGACCGATCTCGATCTGGCTTTCGGCACCGCGGGCCTCGATTTCAATCAGGATCCGGCCCAAGGCATTGCCGAAGCGGTATTCTCGCCCGAGCGCGTAGACACGGCCTTCGTCGACCGCTTGCTTTCCAAATGCACCGATCATCTGAATTTGCTCGCGGCGCCGGCGACGCTCGATCGGGTGTACGACTTCGGCGCCGACGCCTTCGACGCGATCTTCGACACGCTGCGGAGCACGGTGCCCTGCGTCGTGCTCGACGTGCCGCACCAGTGGACCGGTTGGACGAAGCAGACGCTGGTCGCCGCCGACGACATCCTGATCGTGGCCTCACCCGATCTGGCGAACCTTCGTAATACGAAGAACATCTACGATTTTCTCAAGACGGCGCGGCCGAACGACCGTCATCCGATCTATTGCCTTAATCAGGTCGGGGTGCCGAAGCGTCCCGAAATCAAGGCGGTAGACTTCGCGAAGACACTCGAGCAACAGCCCGTCGCGGTCATTCCCTTCGAGCCGCAGCTGTTCGGCGCGGCCGCGAATAATGGGCAGATGATCGGGGAAGTTTCCTCAGGCCATCGCACCGCGGAAACGATTCGCGAGCTGGCCCAGCGTCTGACCGGCCGTACCGATCAAAAGAAACCGAGATCGAACCTGTTTTCGCCGCTGATCGAGAAACTGTTGAAGCGATAGTACAACCGGAGTTGAGTTGTGTTTGGCAAGCGTCCGATCGGTAATGCATCCGAATCCGTGCCGGTGTCACCAGCGGTGACGCCGCAGCCGGCCGTTGTCCCGCCGCCGCCCGAAGCACCGGCGAGCGCGGGTCGCACGCCTTTTCCCTCCGCGGGCCTCGGCGCACCTATTATCAGCGCGCCCAATGGCAAACCGAATGGCGGCGGATCGCCCAATCCGCCGCCGGCGGCGCCGCTGCTTCCCACGGCGGTCGATTCGCGCCGCTCGGAATCCTACTACGAAGTCAAGGCAACGATCTTCGGCGCGCTGATCGAAGCGATCGATCTTGCTCAGCTTGCCAAGCTCGACGCCGATTCCGCGCGTGAAGAAATTCGCGACATCGTCAACGAGATCATTGCGATCAAAAATATCGTCATGTCGATCGCCGAGCAGGAAGAGTTGCTCGACGACATCTGCAATGACGTGCTCGGCTATGGACCTCTCGAGCCGCTTCTGGCGCGCGATGAAATCGCGGATATCATGGTCAACGGCTCGAACACCGTATACATCGAAGTGGCCGGTAAAATTCAAAAAACCGGTATACGGTTTCGCGACGACCAGCAGCTTCTGAATATCTGCCAGCGTATCGTCAGTCAGATCGGCCGGCGCGTCGATGAAGCCTCGCCAATTTGCGACGCGCGCCTGCCGGACGGTTCGCGCGTCAATGCCATCGTGCCGCCCCTCGCCATCGATGGGCCAGCGCTTACGATCAGAAAATTCAAGAAAGACAAGCTTACCCTCGAGCAACTCGTGAGGTTCGGCTCGATTTCTCCCGAAGGCGCCGAAATCCTCAAAGTCATCGGCCGGTCGCGCGTCAATACGGTAATTTCCGGTGGAACGGGCTCGGGCAAGACGACGCTGCTCAACTGCTTGACGCGTTACATCGACGACAGCGAACGCATCGTCACCTGCGAAGACGCGGCCGAACTGCAACTGCAACAACCGCATGTGGTTCGGCTTGAAACGCGGCCGCCGAACCTGGAAGGCGAGGGGCAGATCACGATGCGTGATCTGGTACGCAATTGCCTGCGTATGCGCCCGGAACGCATTATCGTCGGCGAAGTGCGCGGACCCGAAGCGTTCGATCTGCTGCAGGCGATGAATACCGGTCACGACGGTTCGATGGGCACGCTGCACGCCAATTCGCCGCGCGAGGCATTGTCGCGCCTCGAGTCGATGATCACGATGGGCGGTTACTCGCTGCCCTCCCGGACCATCCGCGAGATGATCTGTGCTTCGGTCGACGTGGTGGTTCAGGCGGCGCGCTTGCGGGACGGCTCGCGCCGCATCACGCACATCACCGAGGTGGTCGGCCTGGAGGGGGACGTCATCGTCACGCAGGACATCTTTCTTTACCACCTGCTCGGCGAGGACGCCAACGGCAACATCATCGGCCAGCACAATTCGACCGGCATCGGCCGCCCCAAATTCTGGGAGCGCGCACGTTATTTCGGCGAGGAGAAACGGCTCGCCGCTGCGCTCGATGCGGCGGAGGCCGGGAATGAAACGGTCAGGGCATAAAGCGCGACGGCTGTCATGAACGCTTACGCTGTATTCTTTTTGGTGACGTTGGCGATTGGCGGCGTCGCTTGGGTTTTTGTTTATCCCTATATGTCCGGCGAGAAAAAGACCGAACGGCGCATGGCGAACGTGGCGCGGGCAACGCCCCTGGCGGCCCGCCCGACGCGCCAGGGATTAAAATCGCGACGAGAGCAAGTCGAGGAAACGCTCACACTAATCGAAGAGCGATCGAAGAAGGCCAAGCGGCCGCCGCTTTCGGTGCAGCTCTCGCGAGCCGGGCTCGATTGGTCGAAGAGACGTTTTTTGATAACGATGGGCATTCTGGGCGTCGTTATGTTTGCCGTCGTGAGTATGGCGAGGATCGGCCTTGTGCCGACGCTCGCGTTTGCCTTTGCGGCCGGCTGCGGCTTGCCGTTCTGGATGCTGTCGTTTCTCAAGAAACGTCGTGAATCGAAATTCCTCGCCGGCTTTCCGGATGCCGTCGACGTTATCATTCGCGGCATCAAGGCCGGCTTGCCGCTGCTTGACAGTCTTAAGCTGATCGCGGCTGAAGCTGCCGAGCCGGTTCGCAGCGAATTTCGCAGCATCATCGAAACCCAGGCGATCGGTCTTCCGATCGGGGAAGCATGCCTGAGGCTATATGAAAGCATTCCGCTGCCGGAGGCGAATTTCTTCGGCATCGTCGTTTCGATCCAGCAGCGCGCCGGCGGCAACCTGTCCGAGGCGCTGACTAACCTTTCGCGCGTGCTGCGCGATCGTAAAAAGATGAAAGCAAAAATCCAGGCCATGTCGATGGAGGCCAAAGCGTCCGCCTCGATCATCGGCGCGTTGCCGCTGGTGGTCATGGGCTTGGTCTGGCTAACGAGTCCCTCCTATATCGAGCTGCTTTGGACCGAGCCCATGGGCCGCGTCATGTTGGGCTGCTGTGCCGCCTGGATGACGGTCGGCGTCTTTGTGATGCGAAAAATGATCAATTTCGATTTCTGACGGGTCGGGCCCATGACGTCGCTGCTCACTGAAATTATCGATGCCCATACCATAATGATGATCTGTGCCGCGATAGCGGCTACGGCGACAGTGCTGACGCTGACCATGCCGTTGCTCGTTCCGGACCCGCTCGGAAAGCGCATGAAGGCTGTCGCGCTCGAGCGCGAGAAAATTCGGGCGCGTGAGCGCGAACGAATGATGCAAACCGGTAAAGCTACGCTCCGCCAGTCGCCAAGAGCGTACATGAAGCGGGCGGTCGATAACTTCAATCTGTCGAAATGGTTTGGTCAGGAGGAAGCGCGCAATCTGCTGGTGCGGGCTGGTTACCGCGGGCACGCGCCTTACGTCACTTATGTGTTCTTTCGCATGGTCATGCCCGGGATCATGCTTTTATTTGCGCTGTTTTACCTTTTCATCGTGGTGCAGCTGGACTATCCGCCGACCGTCAAGATCGCCATCTCGATCGGTTGCGCCTATCTCGGTATGCAAAGCCCGAATTTGTATCTAAAAAACAAAATTCAGCGGCGGCAACTTTCGATGAAACGCGCATTTCCCGATGCGCTCGATCTGCTTTTGATTTGCGTTGAATCTGGCATGTCGGTTGAATCGGCGTTCCGAAAGGTCAGTGAGGAGGTTGGCTCGCAATCCGTGGCCCTTGCCGAGGAGTTCACACTGACCACTGCGGAATTGTCGTATTTGCCGGACCGGCGCCAGTCTTATGAGAACCTGGGGCATCGGACCGGTCTCGAGGGCGTCAAAGCGGTGTGCCTTGCCTTGCAGCAGGCGGAACGCTACGGCACGCCGCTCGGGACCACACTGCGGGTGCTCGCGCAGGAAAACCGCGATATGCGCATGTCGGAAGCGGAGAAAAAAGCCGCTGCACTGCCGCCGAAGCTCACGGTGCCGATGATCCTGTTTTTCCTGCCGGTGCTGTTCGTGGTTATTCTCGGTCCGGCGGCAATCCGCGTGCTAGCGGTGATGCACTAGGATCGGCTCCGGCCGTAATCGGTCTCGGTTTGAATCGATTGCGGGCTAGTTGGCCGACAGCCTATTCGCCGCCCCGTAACGAACGGTGCGGCTTGCGGCCGGCGTATCGCCCTTATGGGACAGCATCTGTCGCAGATAGGCGACGTTGGCCGCCGCCTGGTCGGGCGGCAACTCGGCGCGGGCGATGTCCTCCGCCTCGGCGAAGCGGCCTTGCAAGCCGACCACGAGCGCCAGGTTCTGCCGCACTCGCGGATCGGCCGGCTGCTGCTCCGCCGCGCGGCGCAACGTTTCCTCCGCCTTCTTGAGATCCTTCGAAAGCGCGTATGACAGCCCTAAATTGGAAAGTACCGAAGGTTCATCCGGCACGATTTTGAGCGCGGTCAGATAGTGGCGTTGCGCTTCATCGTGCCGCCCCATCTCATCGAGCACGGCGCCCTGGACAGACAGGATGTGCCAGTCGGGCTGTTCCGGCGTATGGGCGCGATCCAAGACTTCGAGCGCCTGCTGATAGTTGCCGACATC
>DASPWC010000436.1:0-3782 GCA_035622055.1 Xanthobacteraceae bacterium
TGCTACGGCGATCGGCGCGATTGTCAAACATGCCGTCTCGCCGACGCGTCTCGCAACGGCGTAGCCGCCACGCCAGAGCGCGATAGCTTCAAATTGAATCGCTCGCTGCCCAGGGTCTTTTTGGTGGGGCATGATCTTTTCAGAAAAACCGGTTTCCTCTTTCAGGGTCATGCCCTAGTGTCCCGATTCCGAAGTTCGCCACATCCTGCGGCGCGTTCTGGAGCGAACTTCGGAATCGAAAGGGCACTAGCGGGTTTATGATTTCTAGTTTGCTGGATTTGAAGTCCCTATAGTGAGCTTGCGACAAGAATGATAGGAACTTCAAATCCACCACACTAGGATGCGGCGGAATTAAAGGAGAGGGGAATGTCTGAACCTCCGCGGCTCAATGGCGTCATCGGTGCGCTGGAAAAGGGCCATCATGCTTTGACGACCTTCACGCCGCCCGACGTCGAGTCGGCGATTGCGCTCGCAACCGCGAAATACGACGCCGTGGTTTACGAGATGGAACACAATGCCTACGACATCCGCGCCTTCCGGGATTGTCTGCAATATATGCTCAACCGGCGGCAGATCGCGCAATCCGGCTCACTCGCGCCGGCGGTTGCGCCCTTTGCGCGTATTCCGCCGAACGGCGGCGAGAAGGCGCAATTCCATGCCAAGCAGGTGCTCGACCTCGGCGCTTACGGAATAATCTGGCCTCATATCAGCAATGTGGAACAGGCCTACAACGCGGTGGCCGCATGCCGCTATCCGCGCCTGAAGAATAAGCCGCTCTACGAGCCGGCCGGAATTCGCGGTGACGGCCCGACGCAAGCGGTGCGCTATTGGGGCGTCACGCAGCAGGAATATTACAAACGCGCCGACGTTTGGCCGCTCAATCCCAGGGGCGAGATTTTCGTGATCCTGATGATCGAGGACACCGAAGGCATCAACAATCTGAAGGACATTCTGAAAAACGTTCCCGGTATCGGCGCCATCCTGATCGGGGAAGGCGATCTATCCCAGGAACTCGGCTATCCGCGGCAATACGAGCACAAGGTTGTGCTCGACGCGATGGCTCAGATCGTCAGTACCTGCGAGGAGGCCAACGTCGTGGTCGGCCATCCGCATGTCGAAACGCACAACGCCGAGCGGGTCGTCAAGGAAGGCTATCGGTTCCTGATGTGCGCACCGGCGCGCAGCTACGGCAATCTCGACAAGGCTCGGCAGCTTACGGGTCGGACCTGAAACGAGCTTTTCCCGGAGCGATGCGGCGCGATAGCGTCGTGTAGGATTGTCATTTTTTCGATCAACAAGAGCTTAGCCGATCGGCGCGCCGCCTTGCAACGCTGCGTCGAACGCACTCGCGATCGCTTGTTTGCTCTTGCCGGCGCGCGCGGCGTCGCCGATCACGATGGTTTCTTGCCCAGGCCGAGCCAAGTGATGAAACCGCGCCGCCGTACCGCGACGCGCTTTGTAGTAGAACCATTCGCGCAGTGCCGGCGACGCGAAAAGGCGCGCGAAACCCGGTGCGCGCGCAATTCCGGTGTCGAGCATCCAGTTGGTGAATGGCTTCAGTCCGAAACGATATTCGGCGCCGGTTGCGATGACGAGGCGGTCGAACGGCGCCAATAGTCCGGGCTTGCTGGACACATCGGTGGCGAAGCGGAATGCGACGCCTTTGTATCGGCATGCCGCCACGAGATCGGCAACGTAGCGCACGAAACTATGCGCATTCGCTTCGACCTCCTGAAACAACGGCGCCTTCGCCGCGTAGCGGAACGCGCCGCCGGCGTCTGTATTCTTCTCGAACACGGTGACGCTGTTCCCCTCGGCGAGGAGATGGGCATAGGCCAGCCCGGCGGGGCCGGCGCCGATCACCGCGATGCGTTTGCCGCGCGTAATTGGCGCGCCGGCGAATAGAACTTCCCGCCCGGCCGCTCCATTGACCACGCAGCCGATGCGCGCGCCGCCGCGCATTTCGTTGATGCAGGTGTTGCAGGCAAGACAGCGCCGGATCGGTTCGCCGCGCCGCACTTTGTCGACCCATTGCGGATCGGCAATGAGCGTGCGGCCAAGCGCGACGAAATCGGCCTTGCCTTCCGTCACCGCAGCTTCCGCTGTCGCCGGATCGCCGAGCCGGCCGACGGCGATAACGGGGACGCCAATGTGTTTTTTCACATCAGCTGCATAGTCGAGAAAAGTCGCGTCGGGAAAACTCATCGGCGGCAGCACGATCTGCGCCGAAGGTAGCGAGCGATAGTGGCCGGCGGTGATGTGCAGCGCGTCGGCGCCGGCCGCGGCCGCCCATATCGCGATCTGCCGGCCCTCGCTGAAGGTCAAGCCACCCGGGAAAAAGTCCTCGACCGAAAGACGGTACACGACGGCCATGCCAGGCAATTCGGTCTTGACCGCGCGCAGCACTTCGAGGCCGAAGCGCCCGCGGTTCTCCAGACTACCGCCATATTTGTCGGTGCGGCGGTTCTCGAAGGGCGCGTGGAATTGCGAAATCAAGTAGCCGTGCGCGGCATGGATTTCGACGCAATCGAAGCCGGCCTCCTGTGTGCGTTGCGCGGCCGCGACATGCGCCGCGATCGTTTCGCGAATACGCCCCGCTGTCATCTCCTGCGGCACGACGGTCTCGAATGTCGTCTCGTAAACCGGGTGGGGAATGGCCGACGGCGCGATCGGCGTCTCGCCGCATATATCCGCGCGGGTATGGCCGCCGGCATGGCCGAGCTGGATCGAAGCCTTGGCGCCGGCGCTATGGATCGCGTCGACCAGACGCGCGAGGCCGGGAATGAAGCGGTCGTCGTAGATCCCGACTTCTCGCCGCCGGTGCCGCCCGGCTTTCTCCGGCGATGCCATTTCGACGGTAATGAGTCCGGTGCCGCCACGCGCGCGAGCTACGTAATAAGCAATCGATTCGTCGGTGATGAATCCCTCGTCGTCCGCGGTGCGTGTCGTCATCGGCGGCATGACGATCCGGTTCCTGACTTCAACCGCTCCGATATGCGCAGGGCTGAGGATGTTCATGGATTTTGAGAACAGCTGCTCGTCACAGCACGGGAATTTCGCCACCGTCGAGATCGATCGTGGCGCCTTGCAGCCAGCTGGCGCGCGAGGAGACGACGAAGGCGACGAGATTGCCGACATCCTCGACAGAGCCAAAACGAATGGTGTCGTTGAATTCGCGCAATATCTGCGTGCGTACTTTGTCCTCCGGCGCGCCGGTGCGTTCCATTTCAGCTTTGATGCGCCGCCGTGTCCGGTCGGTTTCGACGACGCTCGGATGAATGCAGTTCACATGCACACCGTCGGACTTACCGCGATCGGCGAGGCACTTGGTGAAGGCGGCGACCGCAGCATTGACCGAGCTGCCGATCGTGAAGTCGGCCGTGGGTTTGCGGCCGCCGGTGCCGCCGATCGAAACGAGCGAACCGTGTCGCGCCTTCAACAGCGGCCACGCGGCGCGGACGAGCCGCATATGGGCGAAGAATTTCAGCGCATACCCGTCTGCCCAATCGGCGTCGGTGAGGCTCAGAAAATCGCCGCGCTTGGTGGCGCCGGCATTGTTGACGAGAATGTCGAGCGCGCCGAAGTCGTGTTTGACCCGTTCGATCAGTTTTCCAGGCGCATCCTGCTCGCGCAGATCGATTACGGCGTAACCGGCGCGGCGGCCCCATTTGACGATCGCGGCGGCAGTCTCTTCGAGCGCGGCACTATCGCGTCCGGTGAGCATCACGTCGCAGCCTTCGGCGGCGAGCGCTAGCGCAATGCCACGGCCGATCCCGCGGCTC
>DASPWC010000437.1:0-4672 GCA_035622055.1 Xanthobacteraceae bacterium
GACTTGCAGCGTGAATGCGCGCTCGGGCCGGTGCAGCAGCGTCTGGCCGTGGAATCCGATTGCCGTTATGTTGACCGGACTCAAAGCATTCGCGGTCAAGAAGGTTTCCACCGCTTCGGCGTGCGCGTCGTTGATGACGCGTTCGGCTTCGGCGACGATTTCCGGACGCTCGTTGCGCTCGGTCAGATCGGCGGCAGCCTCCGTGGCGCGGCGAAGCAGCCGCCGCTCATCGCCAGTATAGGGCCGGCAGGCGGTCGGACCAAGCTGCGCAATCTTTTCGCCATCGGTGTCGACCAAGGCGACGTCAACGCCGTCTTGCGACGTGCCGCTCATAAGCCCGACCGCCAAGACCGAAGTCGCGATCCTGGAAGGCAGGTCGAATGCCATTTGCTCGGACATCGGGCGCTTTCAAAGGGGTACTGCAAAAAGGCCTTTGAAGGATCCAGGCTTTTGCATAATTCCTAGTGTCCCGATTCCGAAGTTCGCCACATCCCGCAGCACGTTCTGGAGCGAACTTCGGAATCGAAAGGACACTAGCAAGTTTATGATTCGAGTGTGGTTTTGGATTTGAAGTTCCTATAGCGAGCTTGCGGCAAGAATGATAGGAACTTCAAATCCACCACGCTAGGACCTGTTACACCACAGGCGCCGCCGCCAGCATAGCAAGCCGCCGAGTGATGAACATATAGATGAATACCTACAAGTCCGATTTCCTCAACGTGCTCGCCACGAGGGGATTCATTCATCAGGTTTCGGAACCGGAAGCGCTCGATGCGCTGGCGCGTTCGTCGACGATCACCGGCTACATCGGTTTCGACTGCACCGCGTCCTCGCTGCATGTCGGCTCGCTGCTGCCGATCATGCTGTTGTACTGGCTGCAGCAGACCGGACATCGCCCAATCGCCTTGATGGGTGGCGGCACCACGCGCGTCGGTGACCCTTCCGGCAAAGACGAAAGCCGCCGTCTTCTGAGCGACGAGGCGATCAACGAAAATCTCAAGGGCATTCGCGAGATCTTTTCCCGCTTTCTGCGCTTCGGCGACGGCTCGCGCAAGAGTGCGGCGAACGACGCGATCATGGCGAACAACGCCGATTGGCTCAATGCGCTCAATTATATCGACTTCCTGCGCGACGTCGGCCGGCACTTTTCCATCAATCGCATGCTCGCGTTCGATTCAGTGAAGCTGCGGCTCGAGCGCCAGCAAGAGCTTTCCTTCCTCGAATTCAACTACATGATCCTGCAGGCCTATGATTTCGTGGAACTCTACCGCCGCCATGGCTGCGTGCTGCAAATGGGCGGGACGGACCAATGGGGCAACATCGTCAACGGCATCGATCTCGGCCGCCGCCTGCACAATGCGCAATTTTTCGCGCTCACTGCGCCGCTTATCACGACTTCATCGGGAGCCAAGATGGGCAAGACCGCCTCCGGCGCGGTTTGGCTCAATGCCGATCAAGTAAGTCCCTACGAATATTGGCAATATTGGCGCAATACCGACGACGGCGATGTTGCGCGTTTCTTGAAACTGTTCACCGTGCTCCCGCTCGGCGAAATCGATCGGCTGGCCGCGCTGAAGCACTCTGAGATCAACGAAGCAAAGAAAATTCTTGCAACGGAAGCGACGGCGCTGGTTCACGGCCGCGCTGCGGCTGACGAAGCCGCGGCGACGGCGCGCACGACATTCGAACAGGGCGGCGTCAGCGAAAAGCTGCCGACATTCGAATTGCCGCGCGTGGACCTAAAAGCCGGCATCGGCATCCTAACCGTTTTCGTCAAAGCAGGCCTCGCAGGCTCCAATGGCGAAGTCCGGCGCGCCATCGCCAACAACGCGATCATGGTCAACGACACGCGGGTGACCAGCGACAAAGCCACAATCGGCGAAGCCGATGTTCTGGCAAACGGATTTGTGAAGCTTTCGCTTGGCCGCAAACGCCACGTCTTGCTGAAGCCGGTGTGAGCCCGCACGCGCGGGCGGCTTTCTGCGAGAGGTTTTCCCTAGGTCAAAACTCATAACTTTGGTGATCGCTTCGTGCCGTCGATCGCGACGGCTACTATCGCTTTCGAACAAATGAGGGTGTCAAGGGGCCCTTGACACTCTCATTTGCTCGGAAAACAGGGCAGCCGTTGCAATCGATGGCTTTTCCCGAATGCCTTTGTAAGTTTTGACCTTAGCGAGCGTTGCTCGTGTCGGTGTTGTCGTCGGCCGGCGCGCTATCCTCACTGGGCGGCGGTGTGTACGGATTGTTGGCTGGAAACTCGAAGACCTTGCGCAAGAGCCCAGGCGCGAGCGCCGAAAGCGGGTTGACGTGAAGCACCGGACCGCCCGGCTTGCCGACCACCTCGTAGGTGACGCCGACCAACCCTTCCTTTTCGCCGCCGAGGAAGAGGCCCACGATGGGCAGCTGGCCGAGCAGATTGTTGGCCCCGTAGAGCGGAATAAGCGTGCCGCGCAGATGGACTTCATCGTCGGCATAGTCGATCACGCCATCAATCGTGCCGCCAAGCACCGGTCCGCGGACGACGCCGTCGTGCAGGGCGAGGCGTCCGGGTGACCGGGTGAAATCGACTTTCATGCCCGTGAAGGCCACGGTGTTGCTTCGATCGACTTGCCTGTCGCTGGCGACGGCGCGCTCGAGCTGCGACTCGTCGTGGACGGCGAAGTTGCGAATGCTGACTGTGCCGAGTTGGGTGGTGGTGGCCGCCGATGGCGGGTCCACGAGCGTCGTCATATCGCCGCCGGTTATGCGCGAGTAAACGTCGGTAAAACGGAAAAGAGCGCCGGCATCGCTCGATTCAAGGTCGACCATTTGGCGTCCGCCCGGCCGAGCCCGCAGTTCGCCGGTCAACGTCCCGCTGCGTCCGATCTTGGCGGTCATACCGAGGTTGCGAATCTCGCCGTTGCGCCGCGACATTTTTAGTTCGAGGCCTCGCAAGGCCTCGCCGTTATAGCCGAGCACAGCGCCAAGCTTCATGTCGAGGTCGACGTCGGGCGCCGGCCGTTTGCTCGGCGCCTTTGCCGATCCTCCCGTCATGCCTTTGAGAAAGTTTCGCCCGTCATAGGTATCGCCGCGCATGATAGCGCGCAGCGTACCGTCCGACGTGCGCTCGACCTTGAGGCTCGCTTTATCGCCATCCGAAAAACCATAGGACGGAAAACTCGCCGACTGCAGATCGCCTGAGCTGTCGAGTTCGACAACGCCCTTCACGCCGCCACCCGCGCCTTCGATCAGAAGATCGTCGATGCGGGTCGATTGCGGCTTTGTCGTCAGGGTGAAAGTCGCGCGCGCCGGTTTTCCGGCTTGCTTGACCCAGCCCGGCAGGAACCCATCGATCTGGGCCGACGTCAGGTCGGCCTGGACCGTGAAACGGCCGTCGCGTTCCGAGCCCGTGCCGACGCGGCCGGCGATGTCGATCGGAATTGTACCGCCGATTGCGTTCGAGGGATCCATGCCAAGATTGTTGCGGGCCGTTTCATCGAACATGCCCTGAATATGCACGTCGGCGGTATCGTCGCCACGCGCTTTGCGGTATTCGAGGCTGGCCGGGGTGCCGCCAATCTTGACGTCGCCTTTAAGCGCAAAGCCCTGGTTGTTGGCGCTGACTTTCAGATCGGCCGATTCGACCTTTTGACCCATGATCATCCGGTCGGCCGAAAAGTTCGTGGCATCGACGGTGATCGCATAGTTGGTCGATCCGGGTGGTAGATCGGGCTTGAGCGGCATCGCCAAGGCGACGAGCGCGCTCATCGTCCCGCGGGTCATCGTCGGATCGAACGGCGCGCCTGACGCGTCGCGCAGCCGGTCCATCGCCAGTAATTCGATCGCGGCCGGTACCGGACCGTCCAGTTTGAAGTGTACGCGCGCCGGCGGCTCATGTGGCGCGGTGTCGGAAACCTCGAACAGCCCGGATGACATCACAAGCTTGCGTCCCGATGACAAATCGGCCGTCGCCCTGTTCAGCGAAATCTGCGCATTGCGTCCGACGATGTGAGCCGTCAGATCGGCGTCGTGCAGCGGCGGCAAGCCGGCGACCGGATGGATCACGCAATTCGTCGCCAAGGCTTCGACCGTCAGACCGTCGTCGGGAAGCGGCGGTCCGCTTGCCTTGAGCGTCTCGAACGGCGCGTTCACCGCGATTGTCAAGCGCTCGACATTGCCGCTTACAAGATGCTCGTTGAACCAATCGCGCACCTTGGGAGCGACAAAAACCGGCCACAACCGTTTGAGCGCATCGGCCGACATCTGCGTCGCGGCCACGCCGGTCGCGAGGCGAAGATTGCCGCTGGAATAATCCGCGCTGCCCGACATTGCGACGCTCAAATCCGCGTTGCCGATATCGCCCTGATCCATCACAAAATACTTGTTAACCGGGTCGAGCCGGCCCGTTACCGCAACGCGGTTGAGAATAAGCGGCTCGCCCTGCGCCGACTGCGAGTTGAGCACCACCGTGCCGCCGCCGATTTTAAACGACCACGTTCCCGAGGTTTGGGCCGGCGCTTCTACGGCACCGAGCAGTGTGATCCGGTTGTTGCCCGAAAGGATCTGGAACGGTACTTCGAGGAGTCGGCTCGCCGCGTCCCAATTGATTTTGAACTCCGCGCGGTCGATGCCGATCTGTCCGTCGGAATTTTCACCGTCGTTGATCGAGCCGGCCTCGGCAACGATCCGGCCG
>DASPWC010000438.1:0-6163 GCA_035622055.1 Xanthobacteraceae bacterium
TCGGCCGGATTGCTTCGCAAGTGCGCAATCCCGTATATCCCCGCTAGGACAAGCACGATAAGCGCGGCCGCGACGCCGGAAAGCAGGCGCAAACGGCCGATTTTCTGCAACAGCGGTACGGATAGCTCGGTCATGACAATCCGGGTTTCGGTTTCAGCTTCATGAGCATTTTGTCATGAGCAACGCAATGTGGGGCGGACGCTTCGGTTCGGGTCCTGATCCTGTCATGGAAGATATCAACGTCTCCATCGATTTCGATCGGCGGCTTTATCGGCAGGACATCGCCGCCAGCAAGGCGCATGCGGCGATGCTCGCCAAAAAAGGCATCATCGCAGCGCAAGATGCAAAGCGGATCGCTCACGGTCTAGACACGATCCTGTCAGAGATCGAGGCCGGCAAGTTTGAGTTCAAACGCGCGCTCGAGGACATTCATATGAATGTCGAGAATAGGCTCGCCGAACTGATCGGGCCGGCGGCTGGGCGCCTTCACACCGCGCGCTCGCGCAACGATCAGGTCGCGACCGATTTCCGGCTCTGGATGCGCGATGCGATCGACGAGATCGACACCGCGCTCGTCGGCTATCAGATTGCGCTGACGCGCAAGGCGCTTGCTCACGCGGCCACTGTCATGCCGGGCTTCACTCATCTGCAGCCGGCGCAGCCGGTGACCTTCGGCCATCACCTGCTTGCCTATGTCGAAATGGCGGCGCGCGACCGCGGCCGGTTCGCCGATGCGCGCAAGCGGCTCAACGAATCGCCGCTTGGATCCGGCGCGCTGGCCGGCACCTCGTTTCCGATCGACCGCGCCATGACGGCGAAAGCGCTCGGCTTTGCCCGACCGACGGCGAACTCGCTCGACGCGGTCGCTGACCGGGATTTCGTGCTGGAGACGCTGTCGGCTTGCGCGATCGCCGCCGTGCACCTGTCGCGGTTCGCCGAGGAGATCGTGATCTGGTCCTCGCCGTTTGCCGGGCTTATCCGGCTGTCCGACAAGTTCACCACCGGCTCCTCGATGATGCCGCAGAAGCGCAATCCCGACGCGGCCGAGCTCGTTCGCGCCAAGACCGGCCGCATCGTCGGCGCGTTTGTGGCGTTGCTGACGGTGATCAAGGCGTTGCCGCTCGCCTACCAAAAGGATTTGCAGGAGGACAAGGAAGGCGCGATGGACGCCATCGGCGCGCTCGCGCTTGCGCTTACCGCGATGACCGGCATGGTGCGCGACATGGAGCCCGACACTGCACGGATGGCGGCCGCGGCGGTCGAAGGCTATTCGACCGCCACCGATCTCGCCGATTGGCTGGTGCGCGCGCTCAAGCTGCCGTTCCGCGAGGCGCACCACGTCACCGGCCGTATCGTGGCCAAGGCGGCTGCGGATGGCGTCGCCCTCGACAGGCTGCCGCTTAAGGCCATGCAGGCGATCGAACCGCGCATCACCAAGGCGGTATTCGGGGTCCTTTCGGCCGGCAATTCCGTCAAAAGCCGCGCCGTTTACGGCGGCACGGCACCCAGAAATGTGCGCGCGCAAGCCAAGCGCTGGCTCAAAAAGCTTGGAAAAGAGCCGCAACCCGGTGGCAAGGTTTAGACGACACAATCTCGCCGCGCCGGTGGTGTGTGGTAACGTTTGGTGGGGTAGGTCTCGGGGGCCCATTTTGAGACGCGCGTCGAGATGTCCGCTCATTCCCGCGCAAGCGGGAATCCAGCACCGGGTTTCCGCTTTCGCGGGGACGACCGGACGACTTTCTGTGCCCGCGCTTATTATTCTGGGCTTTGCCGCGTTTATGTTGTCCGCCTGCGGGCGTGCCGGGCCGCTCGAACCCCCGCCTGGGCCCGCGACCGCCCCGGTCCCGAACGCCCAAGCGAGTTCGCAAGTCAGGCAGCCCGAGACCCCGCTTCCGGGCGTCGCGGAGGATGCCGCCGCGCAGAAGAGCGGTTTCGACGCGCAGGGCAATCCCGTAGCGACCCCCGGCCAGAAACGGCCCTTCTTTCTCGATCCGATATTGCAATAACGCTCCGTCAGCGACTCGTCACACGCCGTCCGCCGCGCGGACGACGGCGGTAACGCCGTTTCCACTTTTGCGCTCCATGCTTTAGACACGTGCCATGCATCACTTCGCTTATCGCGACGGCGTGCTCCATGCAGAAGCGGTCAATCTGGCCAAGCTGGCGGATACTGTTGGCACGCCGTTTTATTGCTATTCGACCGCCACTATCGAGCGGCATTACAAGGTCTTCGCCGCCGCTTTCGCCGATGTCGACGCGCTTGCCTGCTTTGCGCTCAAGTCGAATTCGAACCAAGCTGTGATCGCGACGCTCGGACGCCTCGGCGCCGGCGCCGACGTCGTCTCCGAAGGCGAACTCCTGCGCGCGCGCTCGGCCGGAATTCCGCCGGAGAAAATCGTGTTCTCGGGCGTCGGCAAAACCGTGCGCGAACTCGCGCTCGCGGTCGAGCAAAATATCCTTTGCGTCAATGTCGAGTCCGAGGCCGAGCTTGAGCTTCTTGCTTCGATCGCCGCCGCCAAAGGCCGCACCGTCGATATTTCAATCCGCGTCAATCCCGACGTCAATCCGAAAACGCATGCCAAGATCGCAACCGGCAAGGCCGAGAACAAGTTCGGCATCCCGATCAGCCGCGCGCGCGAAGTCTATCGCCGGGCGGCGAAACTGAACGGCGTGCGCGCGATCGGCGTCGACATGCATATCGGCAGCCAGATCGTCGAGCTCGAGCCGTTCCGCGACGCATTTTCTTTGCTCGCGGAATTCGTCGGCGTCCTACGCGCCGACGGGCATGCCATCTCGCATGTCGATATCGGCGGCGGGCTCGGCATTCCCCATCGCGACGACAATGACACGCCACCCGATCCCAACGCTTACGCCGCGATTGTGAAGCGCGCGACAGAAAATCTCGGCTGCAAACTTATTCTGGAACCGGGCCGGGTCATCGTCGGCAATGCGGGCATTCTGGTCACGCGGGTGCTGTATGTGAAGCGCGGCGACGCCAAAACATTCGTCGTGGTCGATGCCGGAATGAACGATCTCATCCGCCCGACGCTCTACGACGCTCATCACGATATTCGACCGGTCCGCGAGCCGAAGCCGGGCAGCGGGCGAATCGTTGCCGATGTGGTCGGTCCGGTTTGCGAGTCGGGCGACTTCTTCGCGCTCGATCGCTCTGTCGCCGAGCCGCAAGCCGCCGACCTCTTCGCGCTGATGACCGCCGGCGCCTATGGGGCAACCCAGGCGGGCACCTATAATAGCCGGCCGCTCATCGCCGAAGTCCTTGTTCGCAATGAGGAATGGGCGCTAGTCCGGCCCCGCCAGACACTCGAAGAATTGATCGCGCTCGACCGCCTTCCGCCTTGGCTCTGATTTTGCTTATGAAGCGTTGAGCTGGTGCAAAGACGGCTTACCTGCCGTCCGAGGCGGCATCTTGAGTGCCATGAACCGGCCCTCATGTTAGCCTCTGTTGTCAGTGCGCGATTAGGCCGGAAACGCTTCTGTGACGGAACAGCCTGTGGCTCAGCGGAACTCGATCGAACCGGCGCGGTCGCCGCTCGCCGCGGCGGCGTGGCGCGCGCGCTGGGCGATCTTTTGGGAGCGGCTGTGGCCGACGCTAACGACCCTCGCGACTGCGATCGGGCTGTTCCTGGCGCTGTCATGGCTGGGGCTGTGGCTGTGGCTCCCGCCGCTTGGCCGTGCTGCCGTTCTGGCGCTCATTGGCGGCGTTACTGTCTGGGCCGCTTTCCCGTTTGTCTTGCTGCGCATGCCCAGCGCCGCCGATGCCTTGCGCCGGATCGATCGGGCGAGCGGCTTGCGCCATCGTCCGGCGACGGCGATCGCGGATCGGCTCGCGGTCACATCGCAGGATCCCTATTCGCTCGCGCTTTGGAACGCCCATGTCGAGCGCGCCCTGCAATCCGCTCACGCGCTCAAGGCCGGCGCGCCGTCACCGGGCGTCGCTTGGCGCGATCCTTATGCGTTACGCGGACTGATCCTGGTCGCCTGCATCGCCACCTTCTTCGCCGCCGGCGGAGAGCGCTGGAAGCGAATCACGGCGGCGTTCGATTGGCACGGCGTCGTGCTGCCGGCCGACTTCCGCGTCGACGCCTGGGTTGCCCCGCCCGCCTATACCGGCCGGCCCCCGATCATTCTGCCCGGCATCCATCCCGGCGAGACGACGGTCGCAGCGGTCGAAAGCGAGGGACCCGTCAGCGTGCCAGTGAATTCCACGCTGATCGTGCGCTCGACCGGCAAGCTCAATCTCGACATCTCCGGCTCCGGCGGCGTTGCGCCCGCGAAGGACGCCGTCAATCCGCCGGCCGGCACCGAGGAGCGCCGCTTTACGATTACCGCAACCGGCACGGCAACGGTGCGCGGCGCTGGCGAAGACCTGGTTTGGCCGTTCAACGCCATCCCCGACAAACCGCCGATCATCGCGCTGATTAAGGATCCCGAGCAGCAGGTCCGCGGCTCCTTGCTATTGTCCTATCGGCTCGAAGACGATTATGGGGTGACCGAGGCGCAAGCCACTTTTGCGCGCAAGGAGGAGGCGAGCGACGCGGAGGTTCCGCCGCACCCGCTCTATGGGCCGCCCGACTTCGCGCTGGTCTTGCCGCAAGCGCGCACCAAGAACGGCATCGGCCAGACGATCAAGGATCTGACCGACCACCCTTGGGCCGGCGCCGAGGTGGTCATGACACTGGTGGCGCATGACGAAGGCGGCAATGAAGGCAAAAGCGAGCCCTTCACGTTCCGTCTGCCCGAGCGCGTTTTTACCAAGCCCATTGCGCGCGCCTTGATCGAACAGCGCCGCAATCTCGCGCTCGACGCTAATACGCGGCCGCTCGTCATCACCGCGCTCGATGCACTCGCCATCGCGCCCGAAAAATTCACGCCCGAGGCCGGCGTCTATCTTGGACTGCGCTCGATCTATTGGTCGCTCGTGCGCGCCAAAACCGACGACGATCTGCGCGACGTGGTCGAGAGGCTGTGGCAAATGGCGGTCGGCATCGAGGATGGCGATATCGCCGACGCGCAGGAAGCTCTGCGCAACGCCGAGAATGCGCTGCAGCAGGCGCTCGATCGCGGCGCCAGCGACGAAGAGCTTAAGGCGCTGATGGATCAGTTGCGTGCGGCCATGGACCGTTTCATGCAGGCCATGACGGAGCAGCTGAAAAAAAATCGCGAGCTTGCTCGTCCGCTCAATCCCGATAGCCGCGTACTAAGCCCCCGCGATTTGCAGAACATGATCGATAAGCTGGAGAACCTCGCCCGCAACGGGGCCAAGGACGCCGCGCGGCAGCTTCTGCAGCAACTCGAACAGATGATGGAAAATCTGCAGATGGCGACGCCGGAGATGAACGAGGGCGACGACGACATGATGTCGGCGCTCGACGATCTCGGCGATATGATCCGCCAGCAGCAGAATTTGCGCGACCGCACGTTCAAGCAAGGCCAGGATCAGCGCCAGCGCGGCGCGCAGCGCGACGGCAAGCCTGGCCAGCAGGGGCAACCCAACGGCAAACCGGACCAGCAGGCGCAGCCCAACGCCAATGATTTCGGCGAACTTCAGCAGAACCAAGAGGCGCTGCGCGAGCGGCTCGGCAAATTGCTTGAGGATCTCAAGAACCGCGGCTTCGGTCAAAATCAAGAGGGCCAGCAGGGCCAACCGGCGCCGGGTCAAGGACAAGCGCAAGGACAGGGTCAAGGCCAAGGACAGGGTCAAGGCCAGGGCCAGGGCCAGGGCCAGGGCCAGGGACAAGACGACGTGGATCAGCTCGGCCGCGCCGGCGATGCCATGAACGACGCTGCAAAAGATCTCGGCCAGGGCGACTCCGATGACGCGGTGGACTCGCAAGGCCGCGCGCTCGACGCGTTGCGAAAAGGGGCGCAAGGTCTCGCGCAATCCATGCAGCAGCAGATGGGCCGTGCTCCGGGCAACGGCCGTCCGGGCCGGTTCGGACAATCGCGCGGCCAGCAGGACACCGATCCGCTGGGCCGCCCGTTGCGTGGACGCGACTATGGCGACGACACGACGGTGAAGGTTCCCGGCGATATCGATGTTCAGCGCGCGCGCCGCATCATCGAGGAACTGCGCAAGCGGTTCGGCGATCTTGGCCGGCCGCAGGAAGAGCTCGATTATATCGAGCGGCTCTTGAAGAATTTT
>DASPWC010000439.1:0-3813 GCA_035622055.1 Xanthobacteraceae bacterium
CGCCATGTCGGATCGGTTGCCGACAGGGTCGTCGAGGATTTGCGCAAGGCCGGCATTCGCGCGCATGTCGAAGGCATGCCGCATTGCGATTGGGTGCTTATCGACGCCGGCGATGTGATCGTTCACGTCTTCCGCCCCGAAGTGCGGGATTTTTATAATCTCGAGAAGATGTGGATGACCGGCCGAACCGCCCGGCGCGCGAGCACCAGTGGCAGCCGATAAAGACTTTAGGGCATGATCCGGAGAAAGCCCGCCCCGGACAACGATCCGGGGTAGAAACCGGCTTTCCGAAAAGATCATGCCCGATCAAAAGCCTAGAGCGGCAATCGATTCAATCTAAAGCGATCCCGCGCTAGACGGCCGCTTCGTTCGCGTGTCGCCTTCGTGTATAGCTCCTGAAATTTACGGAGCTTTCGATTGCGTCTGCTGATTGCCGCCGTTGGCCGCCTGAAACAAGGCGCGGAACGCGAACTCGCCGCTGCTTATCGCAAGCGAGCGGCGGACATAGGGCGGTCGTTCGGCCTTCGCGAAATCGAAATCGTCGAAATCCGCGAGAGCCGCGCGCGCGACGCGGAGCGGCGGCGCAACGAGGAATCGATCGCGATCGCCAACATCATCCCCGAACAGGCCGTGGTTGCCATTCTTGACGAGCGCGGAGAGAATCTCGATAGCGTCGGACTCGCCGAACTGTTGCGCAAGTGGCGCGAACAAGACCTCGCGGCGGCTTGCTTCGTCATTGGCGGCGCCGACGGCCTGGCCCAGGCCTTCCACGTCCGCGCCGCCCGCACGCTCGCCTTCGGCTCGGCGACCTGGCCGCACCACCTCGTCCGCATCATGCTCCTGGAACAGCTCTACCGGGCGGGCACAATTCTCGCCGGCCACCCTTACCACCGCGCGTGATTAATTCCCGTTTTGTAACCTCCGCCGCCGAATTGTGACGGCCGCAAGCCGGCTGGTCTTATTCCGGTCGTAACCTGGCCGACATTGTCCTGTTTTACTTGTTTTCCCGAGGCCGGGCTCTACCTTGCAACCTATGATTCTCCGACGGTCGAACCGATCCGATTCGCACCCCGTTCGGGATTCGGCTTTGGCATTTGTGCTGCCTTTCGCCGTCGCCTTTGCGGCGAGTTCCGTCACGTTCGCACAGTCGCCGCCGCAGACCGCCGCGCCGACAGCGGGGACCGCGCAAACGCCCGCCGCTGCTTCGCCGGGTGCGCCCGCCGCGCCTGCGCCCAATACGCCCGATGCGCTCAAGCAACACGATCAGGAATTGGATGCCGCATTGGCGCGGCAGCGCGATTCAGTGGAGAACCAGGTCAAGCTCCGCAGCGGAATCGAGGCGCTCGGTCAGGACCGCAGCAAGCTCAATCAGCAGCTGATCGACACGGCGGCGCGAGTGCGCGATGTCGAAGCCGATATCAGCGCGACGCAGGATCGCCTCGGCGCACTCGACGGACAGGAACGGCTTTTGCAAAACTCGCTTGACCAGCGCCAGGCCGTCATCGTGGAAATTCTCGCCGCTTTGCAGCGCGTCGGCCAGCAGCCGCCGCCCGCTTTGATGGTGCGCCCGGAAGACGCCTTGAGCGCGGTGCGCACGGCAATCGCGCTTGGCGCCGTACTGCCGGAAATGCGCGCGCAGGCCGATGCTCTTTCCGGCGATCTCTTCGATATGCTGAGCTTACGCAAGCAGATCGTCGGGCAACGTGACCAGCTCGCCGGCGATCTCGATCTGCTCGGCCGCGAACAGCTACGCATGACGCTGCTGATCGACGAACGGCAGAAGAAGCAGGCGCTCGCCGAACAGGCGCTTACCGACGAAAAGCAGCGGGCCGCGGACCTGGCGCGCCAGGTCGACGACATCAAGGACCTGATCGCCAAAGTGGAAGCCAGGCTCGACACCGCGACTCGCGCCACGCGCGAGGCCAATCGCGGCACTACCAGCGACGCGACACAGCCCGGATTGGCGGCGCTTAGCGATCCCGGCCGTCTTGCGCCGGCGGCGGCGTTCGCCGATATGCGCGGGCGTTTGCGTTTGCCGGTCAATGGGGTTCGGATTCGCGAATTCGGCGGCTCCGATGGCGTCGGTGGAACCCAAAAGGGCCTATCCATCGCCGCCAAGCCCGGGAGTGAAATTACAGCCCCCTGCGACGGTTGGGTCGTTTACGCAGGCCCATTTCGCAGCTATGGGCAACTCTTGATCCTGAATGCCGGCGGCGGTTATCATGTGCTGCTAGCGGGGATGGAACGCACCTCCGTCGACCTCGGCCAATTCGTGCTAACCGGTGAGCCGGTGGCGGTAATGGGTGACGGATCGCAAGTGTCCCCGACCGGTATATCCGGTCCCAAGCAGCCTGTGCTTTATGTGGAGTTCCGCAAGGACGGTACTCCCATTGATCCCAGCCCATGGTGGGCGACTAACGAAGGCGAAAAGGTTCGCGGATGATGCGCAAAACTTCCCTGATTTTCCTCGGTGCACTGGCCGGCGTCGTGGCGACACTGTTGCTGACGCAGCCCCATACGCTCCTGGTCGGTTCCGCGGCGCGCGCAGCGGCGTCGGATACCTATCGGGACCTCAATCTCTTCGGCGATGTATTCGAGCGTGTGCGCGCCGACTACGTGGAAAAGCCGGACGACAGCAAACTCGTCGAATCGGCGATCAACGGCATGCTGGCCGGCCTCGATCCGCATTCGAGCTACATGGACGCAAAGAGCTTCCGCGACATGCAAGTGCAGACACGCGGCGAGTTCGGCGGCCTCGGCATCGAGGTCACCATGGAGGACGGCCTGGTCAAGGTCGTAGCGCCGATCGACGATACTCCGGCGGCCAAGGCCGGCGTTATGGCGAACGACATCATCACGCAGCTCGATGACGAAGCGGTTCAGGGTCTCACCCTCAACCAGGCCGTCGATAAGATGCGCGGCCCGGTGAACACCAAAATCAAGCTCACCATCGTTCGCAAGGGCGCCGATAAGCCGATCGAAGTCACGATTGTTCGTGACGTCATCCGCGTGAAATCGGTCCGCTCGCATGCCGAGGGCGACGACGTCGGTTACATTCGCATAACCCAATTCAACGAACAGACGACCGACGGTCTCAAGCAGGCGATCAACGATCTCAACAACCAGCTCGGCGGCGATAAGATCAAAGGATATATCGTCGATCTGCGCAACAATCCGGGCGGCCTGCTCGATCAGGCGATCTCGGTCTCCGATACGTTTCTGGAAAAGGGCGAGATCGTATCGACGCGCGGCCGCAATCCCGAGGAGACGCAACGGTTCAATGCGCGCCCCGGCGATATGATCAAAAACAAGCCGCTGATCGTTCTGATCAACGGCGGCTCGGCATCGGCGTCGGAGATCGTGGCCGGCGCCTTGCAGGACCACAAGCGCGCCACCCTCATCGGCACGCGGTCGTTCGGCAAAGGATCGGTACAGACGATCATTCCGCTCGGAGCCGGCAATGGCGCGCTGCGGCTGACCACGGCGCGGTACTACACGCCGTCGGGACGCTCCATCCAAGCCAAAGGCATCACGCCGGACATCGAAGTCCAGCAGGACGTTCCTGATAACTTGAAGGCCCAGACCGACTCCAAAGGCGAGGCGTCGCTGCGGGGGCACCTTAAGGCCGAAGGCGCGGAGCAATCGGGCTCGCAGTCCTATGTGCCGCCGAACGAGACGGACGATAAGGCCCTCAAAATGGGCCTGGACCTCCTGCGCGGAACGGCGAGCAATGCCGCGTTCCCGCCTAATCCCAAGGCGGCGGTTCCTAACTGACGAACCGGACCGAGCCTTCACATCATCCAGACCGGGGCG
>DASPWC010000440.1:0-4143 GCA_035622055.1 Xanthobacteraceae bacterium
TGCCGGCGCGCGCCGCGCGATAGCAGATCCGCGTGATGGCCAGCGATCGCGGCAGGCCGATCGACGTTGCCGCCTCGCGCAGCGCATTCGGCACCAGCGTCAGCATGTCCTCGGTCGTGCGCACGACCACCGGGATCACCAACACCGCGAGCGCCACGCCCCCCGCAAGTCCGGAAAAATGGCCCATCGGGGCGACCATCACCTCGTAGATGAACAAACCGACCACGATCGACGGCGCGCTTAGAAGGATATCGTTGATGAAGCGCACGACACTGGTCAGCCGGTCGTAGCGCCCGTATTCAGCCATGTAGGTCCCGGCCAGGATGCCGATCGGCGTGCCGATCAGTACTGCGAGAAGCGTCAGCACGAGACTGCCGAAAAGGGGATTGAGAAGGCCGCCGCTCGATCCCGGCGGCGGCGTCATTTCGGTGAATACAGCCAAAGAGAGCCCGCCGAAGCCCTTCCACAACAGGACGCCGAGGATCAATACGAGCCAGCCGACGCCGAACAGCGTCGCCGCGATCGATAACGTTGTCGCCAAGATGTTGCGGCGCCGGCGAACGGCATAGCGGGCGGTCAATACGTGATCCAGCATGGGGTCACCCGATCCGGCGTTCGATGCGCAGCAACATGTATCGTGCGGCGGCGAGAACGATGAAAGTGATGACGAACAAGATGAGACCCAGCGCGATCAACGCCGAGGTATAAAGGTCGCTGACGGCTTCGGTGAATTCGTTGGCTATGGTAGCGGAAATCGTGGTGCCGGGAGCCAATACCGAGGCGGAGATTCTGTGCGCGTTGCCGATGACGAAAGTGACCGCCATGGTTTCGCCAAGCGCCCGGCCAAGACCCAGCATCAATCCGCCGATCACGCCCACTCTGGCGTATGGCAGCACGACGTAGCGCACCACTTCCCACGTCGTACAGCCGAGGCCATAGGCCGCTTCCTTGAGCACCGCCGGCACGGCCTCAAAGACATCGCGCGATATGGCGGTGACGAACGGCAGCACCATGATGGCGAGGATAAGCCCCGCCGTCAGCATGCCAATTCCATACGGCGGTCCGGCGAACAGATTTCCAATCAGCGGCGCATTGCCAAGCGTATTGATCAAAAACGGCTGCAACGTCGCCTGCAGGAACGGCGCGAATACAAACAGTCCCCAGATGCCGTAAATGATGCTGGGAATGCCGGCGAGCAACTCGACGGCGGTGCCGATCGGCCGCCGTAGCCATTGCGGGCAGAGTTCGGTCAGGAAAAACGCGATCATCAGGCCGACCGGGACCGCGATGAGCATGGCGATCAAGGACGTGACGAGCGTGCCGTAAATCGCGGGCAGCGCACCGAAGGTCTCGGTAACCGGGTTCCATCTCTGACTGATCAGGAAACCCAGCCCGAACGTTTTCAGCGCCGGAATCGAGCCGTCGATCAACGAAATGATCACGCCGCTCAAGAGAACCAGCACGCCGATCGCGGCGGTGCGCGTGAGATGACGAAATAGCGCTTCGCCGAACCGGAACCGATCGAGCGCCTTGGTGCGCGCCACGGTTTGTGCGGGCAGCGCTATCCGGCTCGAAAGTGCTACATCCGCCACTGGCTGCCTCTGCGCCGTCTGCATCGGCTCTCCCTTGTCGATGGGCCGGGAGAACGCAATGAAATGACCTTTCGCCCGTTACGCAAGATGCTTTACGGTGCAAAAGGAATAGGCGCCGGATGGCGCCTATTTCGCACCGCTTGGATCAGAAGATCGGCTTACCGTCGTTTCCCTTGACCTTCTCTTTCCACGTTTTTTCGATCAAGGCGACGACGCCTTCCGGCACCGGCACATAGTCGAGGTCCGAGGCCATCTGCTTGCCGTTCTTGTAGCCCCAATCGAAGAATTTAAGGGCAGCGGCCGAGTCGGCCGCGTTGACCGGAACCTGCTGCATCAGGATGAAAGTAGAACCCGCGACCGGCCAAGACTTGTCGCCGGCAGCGTCGGTCATAATCACGTGGAAATCCGGCGCACTGGTCCAGTCGGCTCCGGCCGCCGCCGATTGGAAGGCTTCCGCCGTCGGAGCAACGACCTTGCCCGCGTGATTGATCATCTTGGCGTAAGTCAGATTGTTCTGCTTGGCGTAGGCATATTCGACATAGCCCAGCGAGCCGACGGTCTGCGCCGCGTTGTTGGAGACGCCCTCGCTGCCCTTGGCTCCGATACCGACGGGCCACTCGACGGCGGTGTTCTCCCCAACCTTCGATTTCCACTCGGGACTGACCTTGGACAGATAGTTCGTCCAGATGAACGTCGTGCCCGAACCGTCAGAGCGATGCACGACGGCAATCGCGGTCGCGGGCAGCTTGACGCCGGGGTTGAGTTTGGCGATCGCGGGATCGTCCCACTTGGTGATCTCGCCGAGGAAAATCTTGGCGATGGTGGGGCCGTCCAGCGTGATCTCGCCCGGCTTGATGCCGGGTAGATTCAAGATCGGGACGACCGAACCGTTGATGACCGGGAACTGAACGAAATTGTTCTTGGCGACGTCTTCCGGCGTAAGCGGCATGTCGCTGGCGCCGAAGGTCACTGTCTTGGCGGTGATCTGCTTGATGCCGCCGCCCGAGCCGATCGACTGATAGTTCAGTCCGACACCGGTTTCCTTCTTGTAAACGTCAGCCCATTTAGCCAGCACCGGATAAACGAAGGTCGATCCGGCGCCGGTAATGTCGGCGGCGGCGGCGGGAAGCGCCGTCAACGCCAGCAGGCCAGCGACGGCAATGGGGGTCAGATGCTTCACGAGTGTCTCTCCTGTGAATGGAATTCCTGTGAGTGGAATTCTTGGTAACGAAGGTCGTCGACCCGCGCTTGCTCGACATTCCCTGTCTGGGCTTTCAGTTGGTGCCTGTCAGAAATTCGTTGTCGGTCAGAACGCATCGGGAATTGCATGAACAGGGCGTTTCCCGCGGCGGCCACGGTTAGGCCTGCGCCATAACCGTTCTATGAGCGCTCTATGACACTCAGATGACAGTGCAGGCCATTGATATTGTGACAGTTTATCGCGGATGCCCGGCGGGCGCGGTGGGCAGGTGCACCGTAAAAACCGCACCCGCGCCGGGCGCACTCTCAATGGTCAATCGGCCACGGTGGCGGTTGAGAATGTGTTTGACGAGCGCGAGTCCGAGTCCGGTGCCGCCTTGGGCGCGGCTTTCGGCGACATCGACGCGATAGAACCGTTCGGTCAGCCGCGGCAAATGCTCCGGCGCAATGCCCGGCCCGTAATCGCGAACGCTGATTTGTGCCTCCGGTTCGCCCTCGGCGGACGAACCATGCCTGAGCTTGATGTCGACACGCCGTCCTGCCGCACCGTATTTGAGGGCGTTTTCGACCAGATTTTCTAAAATGCGGACGAGTTCGTCGTGATCGCCAAGTACCGTTATCGGATTTGCGTTGTCGATGTTTACGGTCACGCCGCGGTCGCGCGCGAGCGTCTCGAGCCCGTCGGCGACTTGCCGAACGATCGGCGCAAGGTCTACCGGAGTGTCGGGACGGCGGTGCGCATTGAGTTCGATACGCGACAGGGACAAGAGATCGTCGATTAGGCGCGCCATTCGCCTCGCCTGTTCCTGCATGATGGCCAAAAAGCGCGCCCGGGCCTTGGGGTCCTCGCGCGCCGAACCCTGCAGCGTCTCGATGAAGCCCAGCAACGCGGCAAGCGGCGTACGCAATTCATGACTTGCATTGGCGACGAAGTCGGCGCGCATCTCCTCGACGCGACGCAGCGGTGTGAGATCGTGAAACGTCATGAGGACGAAGTCGGGATTGGTCGCGCCGGGCGCCCGTTTGACCGGCATGACGATCGTCTCGTACCAGCGATCGAGCGGCACGCGCTCGGAATAGACGACACGCTGTTCTTCGCCTTCGGCCGCGGCGCGGCCGATCGCCTCGATCAGCGCGGGCATCCGCAGCGCTAGCGCGACAGGCTCGCCCTGTCGCAAGGCCGGAGCAAGGCTGCGGGCGCGGTCGTTCGATGCGAGAACGCGGCCGTCGCGGTCGAGCGCCACGACGGGATCCGGCAGGCCGGCGACGACCGCGCGCAGCAAATCCTCGTCGGTTTCGATGCTGGCGATCGGCTGGGAAAATCGATTTTGTTCCCGCGCCGAGCGCAATG
>DASPWC010000441.1:0-4226 GCA_035622055.1 Xanthobacteraceae bacterium
ACACGAGATCTGTTGGCTCGCGCCTGCGATCTCGGCGTTGCGATGCAACTGACGAATATCGCTCGCGATGTCGGCGAGGACGCGCGCGCCGGGCGCCTTTATCTGCCGCTCCGATGGTTGCGTGCCGCTGGCATCGACCCCGACGCTTGGCTCGCTCGCCCCACTTTTGGCGATGATATTGGCGCCGCCGTGCAACGACTGTTGGATGAGGCGCAGCGGCTCTATGACAGATCGCGCGCTGGCATCGATCGTCTGCCGCTAAGCTGCCGCGTCGGCATTCACGCCGCGCGGCTTCTTTACTGTGAGATCGGTCACGAAGTTGGTCGAGCCGGCTGCGATTCCGTTTCATGTCGCGCCGTGGTGCCCCGGCGGCGTAAAGTACTGCTGCTGGCGCGCGCGATCGCGTCGCTGGCGGTGTGGAACGATAACGCCGATGTTGAATGCCTCGCGCAAGCGCAATATCTGCTCGATGCCGTGGCCGCTACGCCAGTGCCAACGCGGCGCGGGCACGAGGCCGGAGGTGTTCTAGCCGCAATGGAGGAGCGAGTTGTCTGGGTGCTCGATCTGTTTCAAGAACTTGAACAACGGCAACGGCTCAGTCAGAGCAGTCTGTACTTCGGAGCAATCGCACCTAGTATCAATAAAGTATCGACATGAATTTTTCCAACGGACTTGGCCTCATCGAAATGGGCGTTGTTCTCCTGTTCGGGCTTGGTTGGGCAGTCCTTGAACTGGTTAGCCTTCGCCTCGATCGCAAGCGCAAAGGGGAGAGCGAGAAGCCGGGAAACTCGCAAAACACCTAAGAATGGCCTGTCATGACCCTGAAGACTGCGCTCTAGCCGCGGTGACGCGGCATGCGGAACGGCAACATTGCCTGCACGAGGCCAGAGCGGAAGCGATCGAGTGACAGGCTTTCATGTATTGCCGGTCCACTCTCCGCTAGAACGCTTGTTGTTATCAGTGAGCGCGCATAGAACGGTGCGCTCTCCAAAGTCTTGACCAGACGCGCCGGCTCTGCGTGGTCGGTGCGCGTTTGCCGCGCGATGCGCCAGCCGGTCGCCGGCAGGTTAACGCGTGACGGCAGGTCAAATTCCTCGATGCCGCCGGTCGTGTTGAACAGCATCGCCGAACTGCCGTCGCCTCCGCCGCGCCGAATGACGTCGTAAAGCACAACGGTGCCGCGTCTCAGGTTGGCGCGCGACCAGGTCCAAGCGTGAAATGCCTCTTCAAGTGGCGCATTGCCACTGTTGCTGTCCACGTAGCCAGATCCGTGCCAGCGCACGGTCGGATGCGACATACGCACCTCGACATGGGCACAAGGCGCGATCGCCTCCCAGCGGTGGTTGCCGGCTTCGTCCAGCGCGAATGACCGGCCGGTCAAAGCTTTCGGATAGACGCGCACGACGCCGCGCAGCGACGAAGGAATTGGGGCGGTGGTTTCTTCGATCCGGATTGTTAGAACGCCGTCGTCCCAAGTCATCGTGCTCGGGCCGATGCAGAGCGCCGACGCTGTGCGATGCAGCCGGCCGCGACCGCGCTCAGTCATCGCCCAGAGTTTGCGGCCGTCGTTGTAGAGCGCCACATTGATGGCACAGTGGTCGAGCGGATCGCAGCGACCTCGCCGCCGCGCCAGTGCGTAATAGGGCGAAAAGACGCTGCCGACGAAGCCGATAACGGTGAGGCCGTAACGCGCATCGGAGCTCAACGCATCAACATACCACCAGTGATATCCGCCGGGACTAACCGGCGCATCGAAGAAAAATCCTCCACGACCGCTTCCGCCGCCAAGCGGCCGGAAATTGCGGCCATCGGCACGCCCGGTCCCGGATGCGTGCTCCCGCCAGCGAGATAAAGACCTGGAATTCGGCTTCGGGAGCCAGGCCGCCGGAACGACGCCATCCAGCCATGCGATGCCGGTCCGTAGAGCGCCCCGCCCGTCGCTGGAAACATCCGTTCGAAGTCGTGCGGTGTTGTTGTCACGGTAGTCGTGTTCTGCCGTTTGATGCGCAGGCCGCAGCGCCTCAGCAGCGCAAATGCCCGTTCCTCGCATTGGTCGATCTCCAGTGTTTCGAGGGAATTTGCACCACCAGTTGGCGGCGCATTGACAAGACAAAGCAGTGGTTCTGCCGGCGCGGTCATGTTGAAACGGCCATCGGCGACGTCGCCACGATCTTGGGCGCAGACATAGACCGTCGGTTCGCTCGGCAGCTTGCCGCGGCGAATGCAATCGAATTCGTCAGCGTAGTCGCCCGAGAAGAATACGTTGTGTCGAACCAGCGGGAATCCGCCGACTGGCGCCACCATCGCCCAGGTGATTGCCGACAGCGAGCGTAATGCACTTGGACTGGACGGCGCCGCCGCGGCAACGGCCTTGCCGAGCCGTCCGGAGCTGAGCGCTGCGGTATCAGCGTTGCAAATGACGGCGTCGGCATCGATTCGCTCGCCACTCTTTAATGCGACACCACAAGCGCGTCCGCGCTCGACAATGATGGCGGATGCCTCCGCTTGGTGGCGTAGGACGGCCCCGGCCTTTGTCGCGAGCGCCGCTAGAGCCTGCGCCAGACGATACATGCCGCCGTCAACCAACCACACTCCCTCACGCTCGACATGGGCCACCAGCATGAGAGTTGCAGGCGCGGAGAACGGCGAGGATCCGCAATAGGTCGCGTAGCGGCCGAAGAGCTGACGCAGCCGCGGGTCGCGAAAATAATCGCTAAGCGCATTCCAGAGACTGACGAAAGGGCTGATCTGCCAGAGATCGCCAAGACGGCGCAGTCCGAACGCGTTGATCAGGCCGTGGAGGCTGGGACGGGCCGATTGAATGAACGGCTCCTCCAGCAATTGGTAAATCTGGCGCGCCCGCGCGCAAAATTCAACGTAGCCTTTTGCCTCCTGCGGTCCGGCAAATCGGCCAATGGCGTCGGCTGAACGATCGATATCGGCAAAAAGGTCGAGTCTTTCTTCTTCGCTCCAGGCATGCCTCGCCAGGATCTCCGCCGGCCGCAACGTCAAGTGGTCGGCCAATCTAGAACCCGCGTCAGTGAATATCTCCTCGAACACGGGTCGCATCGTGAAGACAGTGGGTCCACAGTCGACTTGCCGGCCGGCGATCCCGACTCTGCGCATCTTGCCCCCGAGTTCGGCCATGCGCTCCACGACAATCACGGAGACGCCGCGGGAAGCCAAAAGCGAGGCCGCGACCAGTCCGCCGACTCCTGCTCCCACCACGGCTACCCGTTCGCTGGGCATCGATCGCCTCGCGCGAGAGAAAAGGATTGAGCTTCTCCAAGAAGTGTCTATAATACATTACACATCTATATGACAATTAAAACTGACACATGGAGTGTGGCTATGGACTCGGGGACGCGGATTGAAAACGCTCTACAGGCTGCCATTGCCCGTGCCGAGGTTCAGGCCTGCCCGCCGGGTTTGGCCGCCGCCATGCGGTACGCTGTGTTTCCGCGGGGTGCTCGAGTCAGGCCGCGTCTCTGTCTCGCCGTCGCTGCGGCGTGCGGCGACGACGAACCAACGCTTAGCGATGCCGCCGCCATCTCGATCGAGTTACTGCACTGCGCGTCGCTGGTGCATGACGATTTGCCGTGCTTCGACGATGCGGATACCCGGCGTGGCCGGCCATCGGTGCATCGTGCTTTTGGCGAGCCGCTTGCCGTCTTGACCGGCGACGCTCTCATTGTGCTCGCATTCCAGGCGCTGGCAGATGCTGTTCATCAACCGCGGAGGCTGGCTCAGGTCTTGATGACGGTTTCACGCTCGGTTGGTGTGCCGCTCGGGATCGTGGCCGGGCAAGCCTGGGAGTGCGAACCACGCGTGGACGTCGTGCACTACCATCGCTCAAAAACCGGGGCGCTCTTTGCTGCCGCCGCCATGGCCGGGGCGGCAGCCGCCGGCGCCAACGACGAGCCATGGCGGATACTCGGCGAGACAATCGGTGAGGCCTATCAATCCGCGGACGACATTCGCGACGCTGCGGGTGACGCAAAGGAGATCGGCAAGCCGACCGGGCAAGACACGGTGTTGGGTCGGCCAAATGTGGTGACCGAGCTTGGTCTTGCCGGAGCATTGCGACGCGTCGATCAGCTCGTCGCCGAAGCGGTCGCCGCCATTCCTTTATGTCCCGGCGCCGCCGACCTCAAATCGCTTATCGTTAGTGAATCTAAGCGCTTGCTGCCGCCGAAACTCGCGCAAATAGCGGCGTGATGGTGGCG
>DASPWC010000442.1:0-2701 GCA_035622055.1 Xanthobacteraceae bacterium
CGGGCGAGGTCGCGAAAGCTCCGCTTTACCCCTCAAGAGCGGACATTGCTTCGCTCAATTGAGATGTCCGCCAAGTGCCAATTCCCGACGTCGTTGACACCCTTTGATCGCAAAAGATAGGCTTCCGCACGAAGATGGGCGATGATCATGCCGGACACGCTCGACCGCCGTAAGTTTCTGGAGAGTTCCGCCTTGTTTGGCGGCTCTCTAGTGACAGGTATGAGTCTGACTAATCGACCCGTTCTTGCCGCTGCCGAACGGGTCGATGCGCCGATGGTCGACGAGCTCACCGTGCAGGAGATCACCGATAATCAGCACGATATCTTTCTAAAAGGATTGCGGGCCCCCGGTCTGGAGGTTCGGCGCACCGGCACCCCGGAGGCGCCTCAAGGCAGGACGCTCGAAAGCGAATGGGGCTTGGCGCTGCACATCGAGTCACGGCGAGGCCAGGAGCGGCGGCGCTATCTTCTGGATTTTGGCTTCACGTCGGACGTCTACGCGAACAACCTCGAGATCATGAAGATCGATGTCGGGCAAGTGGACGCGCTGATCATCAGCCACGGGCATTTCGATCACGTCGGGGGCCTGATGGGCTTTTTGGAGGCGAACCGCGCACGTATGCGTCAAACGTTGCGTCTCTATACGGGCGGGGAGGACGATTTCTGCTATCGCTTCAATCGCAAGGCGGACGGCAGCTTCACCAATTTCGGTAGGCCCCTCGACCGGCGCAAGCTGACGGCCCTCGGCGTGGAGCTGGTTCTTTCGGAGGCGCCTATCCTCATCGAGGGCCACGCCTTCACGACCGGCGTCGTTCCGCGCACGAGCATCGAGCATGTGTTACCCAACACATGGGTTGAATACGCCGTGCGGGACGGGCTCGGCTGCGACCCCAAAGCCTACATGAACCATCACTTCACCGCCGAGGAACTCGCGGGGAAGCCGATGCCGGATCAGCACTGGCACGAGCACGCCACCTGCTTCCGGCTCGGTAATCGCGGACTCGTGGTGATCAGTTCGTGCGGCCACGCCGGAATCATCAATACGCTTCGGCGGGCGCAGCAAGTTAGCGGCGTCGAAAAAATCTATGCGCTGGTGGGTGGATTTCATCTGGCGCCCGCGCCGGATGAATACCTGCAAGCGGTTATGGGCGAGCTCAAAAAATTTGACCTCGAACACGTCATGCCGATGCACTGCAGCGGCCAGAATTTCATCGATTTAGCCAAACAGGAAATGCCGGAGAAGCTCGTACTTTGCGGCACGGGTAGCAGCTTCACGTTCACGGCATAAAACGATGCTATTGCGGCGTACCGCACCAAGATCGGCTTCGAAAGTTCCCGCCTCGCTTCGCTGCTTTGTCTGATTGAAGAGCGGCGCAGCGTTTGCGCTTCCCGCGATCTCTGCAAGCTCGGGCGCCGGCGCGGTTCTCCTCGACTTGGCAACGGTCATTTCAGCCTTCCGCAAGCGGCCTTAGCTCCCGTCAACGGTTCTTAAAGCTTTATTCACTTAAAGTTAAAGTCCTGATCCCGGAGCTCTAAACGTTCCATGCCCCTGCCACCCGCATTCGAAATCCGCCGCGGGATCTACGGTGCCGACCCGGAGATCGATGACGACCGACGGCAAATCTGGCGGCTGTTGGAGCCTCACCTCCAGGACATCGTCAGGAAGCACGTGGATCGCTCGATTGTCTTCGCGCCGGTCCTCGCCGACTCGCTGCGCCAGAACTACGACGAGCTGTTCCAAAGGATCAAAACGAGTTTGCGCCAACTGTTCACCGAACCATTCGACGAGCAATGGGCGGCACATGCCGAGAACCGAGCGCGATACGAAACCGCGCACGGCCTCGACATGCGGGCCCGCCCCATATTGATGAAGTCCATTCTCTGCGGCTTCGCCGAGATCGTCGCGCGGCACCATCGTTTCCAGCCGCGAAAGATAGCCCGGCTTTACGACGTAGCAACCCGCGTCCTGATGCTCGACGTCGCCAACGCCATCTCCTGCCACAAGAGCGCGGAGACCGACGCCGTTAAGGCGCGAGGTGAGGAACTCGGCGGCGCCATCGAGGAGTTTGGCCGGACCGTGAACAATGTGCGCACCGCGATCAGCAGCGTGGTCGGCGCCCTCGGCGAGACCTCGCGCGATCTGACGACCTTGGCGGAAGCCTCGACCGTGGAGGCGAATGATGCCTCCAAAGCGGCCCTGGAAACCGTCACAGACATAACCGCCGTGACCAGGCAGATGGCCGCTTCGATCACGGAAATTCACGGCCGGGCGACACGCAGCGCCGACATGGCCCAACAATCGGTGTGCAAGGCCGATCGCACCAGCGAAACGATCCGTTCATTGGCCGATGTTGTCGGCAAGATCGGCTCGGCGATGGTATGATCTCGGGAATCGCGGCGCAGACCAAACTCCTCTCGCTCAATGCCACCATAGAGGCGGCGCGCGCCGGCAGCGCAGGCAAGGGGTTCGCGGTCGTCGCCTCCGAAGTCAAGATGCTCGCCAACCAGACGGCGAAGGCGACCGAGGAGATCGGCAAACAGATCGCCTTGATCCAAGAAGCCACCGGTCGTTCCGTCGAGGAAATCGCAGACACCGGCAAAAACGTCGACGAAATTGCCGCAATTGCCCGTTCGATTGCATCCTCGCTCGATGAACAGGCCGCCGCAACCAATGAATTCAAGGCCAGCGTCGACCGCGCGTC
>DASPWC010000443.1:0-7626 GCA_035622055.1 Xanthobacteraceae bacterium
ACCGTGCCGTTGGCGGTATTGATGCTCGCGACGAAATCGCGCTCCGCCGGGTGGATGCCGAGCATCGTCGCGTCGCGCTCGGTCAGCGCGATGACCGAAGCGCCGGTGTCGACCATGAAATTGAGGCGGCGTCCGTCGATCGCGCCTTCCACGTGAAAGTGTCCATTGCCGCTCGGCGGGATTACCACCGAACGAGAATCCGTTGCCGGCATCGCGCCTGGCGCGGCCATGCCGGCTGCAGCGTCGCGGTGCCCTGTCATTTGCGTGGCGTATCGCGGGACGATCATGCTCGCGGCAAGCGCAAATGCCGCGATGGTCACAATTAAACGCATGGCGAACGATCCGGTTATTTGGACCATGTCACCACATGACTGCCAAAAGCCCGCTAATCCGGGGCTGGATTTGTCGGCGCACGGTGAACGCGCGGCTGAGACAATCGATAAAAATCGATCGAGTGGTCAATCTGTCCCCCCTGGAAGTGCGCACCCAGCAACATCTTCGCCGGATTCCCGCTTACGCGGGCATCGGCCCCGTTAGCTCTTTCTTGGCTTTGCCCGCCGCGTAGCAGGCGCCGCGACAGGATCGTCGGGCCAGGGATGTTTGGGATAGCGGCCGCGCATTTCGGCGCGCACGGCGGCATAGCTGCCGCGCCAGAATCCGGGTAAGTCGCGCGTCGTTTGCACCGGCCGGTGCGCCGGCGACAAGAGCTCGATCGCGAGCGGGACCCGGCCGCCGGCGATCGCGGGGTGGCGGTTCAATCCGAACAATTCCTGCACGCGAATTGCGATTTTGGGGCCGCCTTCGGCGGCGTAGTCTATCGGCGCGCGCGTACCGGTCGGCGCTTCGAAATGGGTGGGCGCCTCGGCATCGAGGCGGCGGCTGCCCGCCCACGGCAGCCGTTCGTACAAGGCCGCGGCGAATTCATCCGCCGTGAGCTCGCGCAGCGCGGTTTTGCCGGCGAGCGCCGGCGCGAGCCATTCGCCGGCGGTCTCGGCAAGCGCCGCGTCGGAAAGGTCGGGCCAGCTTTCGCGATCGCCAGCCCGCAGGAACATGACGCGGTCGCGCCATTGCGCGAGCGGCTTGGTCCAGGGCAGCCGGTCGATTCCGAGGCTTGCGATTTTTTTGGCAAGGAGCTTTGCATTCTCCTCGCCAGGGGCAACCGGAACCGGCTGTTCGGCAAGCACGATGGCGCCAAGTCGGCGTATCTTGCGGCCGCGCAGGGCGCCAGTCGCGGGATCGAAGCCGATCTCTTCGCGGGCTTGGATGTGTCCGGCAAAATGCGCCTCGATTTCGGCAAGCGTGATCGGCGCGGCGGAAACGATGCGTGCCTGCGCGGCGCTTCCGGTCAACTCGGCCACCGCTAGGAATGGTTTGCGCGCGAGCGGGCTCGCCGGATCGACATTGGCGCCGCGGCCATTGGCCAGTAAGAACGCACCCGAACCGCCGCCCCGGCTTTTGGCGACGCGTTCTGGAAAGGCCAATGCGAGGAGCCCGCCGACGTTTTCGGCGTCCCCGTTGCCGGCGGCGGATTGCGCGTGAAGCGATCCGGGGGAGGGCGCTTCCACTACTTCCGCCCATCGCTCCGCCATCTTGCGGGCATCGCGGGCGCGCGCGGAACGGTCGCGGCGGAAATCGGCGAGACGGCCGCGCATGTCGATTTCGTTGCCGCCGAGACCGCGCTCGCCGATCAGCGCGGCAATTTCGGCGGCGAGGACTCCTTGTCCGTCACGCGCGGCGTCGATCACCATGCGCGCGAGCCGGGGCGGCAGCGGCAGCCGCCGCAGGCGCCGGCCCTCATCGGTGATGCGGCCGGTGTCGTCGATGGCGTCGAGCTCCGTCAGCAGCGTTTTTGCTTCCGCCAGCGCCGGACGCGGCGGCGGGTCGAGGAACGCGAGCCTGTCGGCCTTGACGCCCCAAGCCGCAAGGTCGAGCGCGAAGGAAGAGAGATCGGCGGCGAGAATTTCCGGCCGAGCGAACGGCTCGAGCGCCCCGGTCTGAGGCTCGTCCCATAGCCGGTAGCACAGGCCCGGCTCGGTGCGCCCGGCGCGGCCGCGGCGCTGATCCGCGGCGGCGCGCGACACCCGCACGGTGTCGAGCCGCGTCACTCCCACATCCGGCTCATAGCGCGGCACCCGCGCGAGCCCGCTGTCGACGACGATGCGCACGCCCTCAATGGTGATGGAAGTCTCGGCAATCGACGTCGCCAGCACGATCTTGCGCCTGCCGGGCGCGGCGGGCTCGATGGCGTGCGCCTGATCTTCGCCGCCGAGCGCGCCATAGAGCGTGACAATATCGGTTGTCGCGTCGATACGATTTTCGCTCACGGCCTTTTCCAAGAGTGCCTGAGTGCGGCGAATTTCGGCGGCTCCCGGCAGAAACGCCAAGAGCGAGCCTCGCTCGGCGCGCATCGCGCGCATAATCGTGTCGGTGACTTGCGACTCGATCGGGCGTGCGTCGCGGCCGACATAGCGCGTCTCTACTGGGAAAATCCGGCCTTGGCTTTCGATCACCGGCGCATTGCCAAGCAGCGCCGCGACCCGCGCGCCGTCGATCGTCGCCGACATGACGAGTATCTTCAAATCCTCGCGCAAGCCTTGCTGCGCATCGCGCGCGAGCGCGAGCCCAAGGTCGGCGTCGAGCGAACGCTCGTGAAACTCGTCGAACAGAACGGCGCTAACACCCTCCAGCATAGGATCGTCGATGATAAGCCGGGTAAAAATCCCCTCGGTAACGATCTCCACGCGTGTCTTGCGCGAAACCTTCGAGCCAAAGCGCACGCGTAGTCCTACCGTTTCGCCGACCCGTTCGCCGAGAACTTGCGCCATGCGCGCGGCGGCCGCCCGCGCGGCGAGCCGCCGCGGCTCAAGCACGAGGATGCGGCCGGGTTTTTCGGAATTTCGCGCCCATTCCTCCCCGGCGAGGACGAGCGGGACCCGCGTCGTCTTGCCCGCGCCGGGCGGCGCAACCAGCCCGGCGGCATTATGGGCACGCAACGCCGTCCGCAGCTCGGGCAGCGCGGCTTCGATCGGGAGCGGGGAGAAATCCACAGACATTCTTTCCGCCATTCCGGGTTTCGGAATGACGCCGATTTCCTATATTACTGGATCATGCCCGCAGCACAAAAAGCCTCGCAAAAGGCCCAGAAACCTCGCATCGAAGACCAGCCGCTGAAGAAGGGGGATCACCTCTTCCTGGTCGACGGCTCGTCCTACATTTTTCGCGCCTATCACGCGCTGCCGCCGATCAATCGCAAGTCGGACGGCCTGCAGCTCAATGCCGTCTTCGGCTTCTGCAATATGTTGTGGAAACTTCTGCGGGACATGAAACCGGAGGAAAAGCCCACGCATCTTGCGGTGGTGTTCGATCTTTCCGAGCACACATTTCGCACTGAAATGTATCCAGACTACAAGGCGCATCGGCCGGATCCGCCCGACGATCTGCGCCCGCAATTTCCCCTTATCCGGCGAGCAGTGCAGGCTTTCGATCTGCCGTGCCTCGAACAAGCAGGTTTCGAAGCCGACGATCTGATCGCGACCTATGTGCGGCAGGCTTGCGAGGCCGGCGCGACGGCGACGATCGTCTCCTCGGACAAGGATCTGATGCAGCTTATCGGCGATTGCGTGGTCATGTTTGACACGATGAAGGATCGTAGGATCGGCCGCGCCGAAGTCATCGAGAAATTCGGCGTTCCGCCGGAAAAGGTCATCGAGGTGCAAGCGCTCATCGGCGATTCGACCGATAACGTACCCGGCGTGCCGGGCATCGGCGTGAAGACCGCGGCGCAGCTGATCGGCGAATATGGAGATCTGGAAACGCTGCTCAAGCGCGCTAACGAGATCAAGCAGGAAAAGCGCCGCCAGGCCTTGATCGCGAACGCCGAGGCGGCGCGGCTGTCGAAGAAGCTTGTTACGCTTGATGATCACGTCAAGCTTGACGTGCCGATCGGCGACCTCGCGGTCCATGAACCGGACTACAAGCGCCTCATCGCGTTCCTCAAAGCCATGGAATTCAACGCGCTGACGCGGCGGGTCGCGGAATTTGACGCCATCGATGCCGGCGCAATCGCGCCGGACGCGACGCTTGGTGCGGGTGCGCCAACTGAACCTTCGCCGCCCTCCTTGAGGGGGAAGCCAACCGGCGATGCCGGGCGGGAGCAGGGTGATCGAACCGCGTCCAAAGAAATAGCACCCCCTTCCCTCAAGGGCGGAGGTGACAAGCAGAACAAAACGGTCGATGCGCTTACCCCGCGAGCGCTGGCCGCAACGCGCCTCGATAGCGCCCATCGGCAAAAATTCGATCGTTCCAAATACGAAACCGTGCGAAGTCTCGATCGGTTGAAGGCCTGGATCGAACGGGCGCGCGACATTGGACTGATCGCGCTCGATGTCGAGACCAGCAGCCTCGATCCGATGCAGGCGCAACTGTGCGGCTTCTCGCTGGCGGTCGCGCCTAACGAGGCTTGCTATGTGCCGCTGGCACATCGCCAGGGCGGCGACGGGGGCGCCGGCGGTCTGTTCCAGGGCGAGATCGCCCCCGATCAAATCGCCGAGGCTGCGGCCTTGGCGGCGATGAAGCCGCTTCTGGAAGACTTCGGCGTGCTCAAGATCGGCCAGAATTTCAAGTTCGATTGGCAGATCTTCGCGCTGCGCGGCATCGAAATCGCGCCCTACGACGACACGATGTTGATGTCGTACGCGGCCGATGCCGGACGCTCCGATCACGGCCTCGATCCTTTGGCGCAGCGCTATTTCAATCATCGCATGATCGACTTCAACGAAGTCACCAAGGCCGGCAAGTCCAAAGTCACGTTCGACTGCGTCGAGATCGACAAGGCGACCGAATATGCCGCCGAGGATGCCGACGTAACATTGCGGCTTTGGCAGGTGCTCAAGCCGCGGCTTGCCGCCGAGCATGTGCTCAACGTCTACGAGACGTTGGAGCGCCCGCTCCTGCGCGTGCTCGCGGCGATGGAGCGGCGGGGCATTTCGATCGATCGCCAGGTGCTATCGCGGCTGTCGGGAGAATTCGCCCAGGAGGCGGGCGGGCTCGAAGGCGAGATCAACAGGCTCGCAGGCGAACCGGTGAATGTCGGCAGCCCCAAGCAGATCGGCGACATTTTGTTCTGCAAGCTTGGCCTGCCGGGCGGCACCAAGACCAAGACCGGGCAATGGGCAACCGGGGCGCGCATGCTGGAGGATCTGGCCGAGCAAGGCCACAAGCTGCCGCAGAAGATTCTCGACTGGCGTCAGGTGTCCAAGCTGAAATCGACCTACACCGACGCGCTGCCGGGATTCGTCAATCCGACGACGCGTCGCGTCCACACAAATTATGCGCTTGCTTCGACGACGACCGGCCGGTTGTCGTCGTCGGACCCGAACTTACAAAACATCCCAATCCGCACGGAGGACGGCCGCAAGATCCGTCGCGCTTTTATCGCGTCGCCGGGCATGAAGCTCGTTTCGGCGGATTACTCGCAGATCGAATTGCGGCTGCTGGCCGAGATCGCCGGCATCGAACAATTGCACAATGCCTTCCGCGACGGCCTCGACATTCATGCCATGACCGCATCGGAAATGTTCGGAGTGCCGGTCAAAAATATGCCCGGCGAGATACGCCGTCGCGCCAAGGCTATCAATTTCGGCATTATTTACGGAATTTCCGCATTCGGTCTCGCCAACCAGCTCGGCATCGGGCGCGAGGAGGCCGGCGCCTATATCCGAAAATATTTCGAGCGTTTTCCCGGCATCCGGGATTATATGGAGGAGACCAAGGCCTTCGCCAAAAAGCACGGCTACGTCGCCACCCTGTTCGGCCGCAAGTGCCACTATCCCGACATCTCCGCGTCGAATGCGTCGATCCGCGCGTTTAACGAGCGCGCTGCGGTCAATGCCACACTGCAAGGCAGCGCGGCCGACATCATCCGCCGCGCCATGATCCGCGTGGACGCGGCGCTGGAGAAGAAGAAACTTTCCGCTCAGATGTTGCTACAGGTGCACGACGAACTCGTTTTCGAAGTGCCCGATGGAGAAGTGGAAAAAACGCTGCCGGTCGTCGCGCAGGTCATGATCGATGCGCCGATGCCCGCGGTGTCGCTCTCGGTTCCGTTGCATGTCGAAGCGCACGCCGCCGACAACTGGGACGCGGCGCACTAAGACGCCGGGTCCCCCGCCAACGCGGGCGGATTAAAGCTATTACCCTTCCGGCACCACCGCGACGGCTTCGATCTCAAATAGGGCCGCGTCGCGCGCCAGCCAGCGCGGGCGAGAAGAGTTTTGCGCGACCGATTATTGTTGCGTTACGCGCTTTTGGCCGTTACGCGGATGCATTTGACGTGAATGGATTTGATGTCAATGGACCGGCTGCCGTGAGCGAGCAGTTCACCCCGCATATTCTATTCGGCCTTAATCCGATTTGGGTCTCGACGGCGATGCTCGCCGTCACCTATGCGGCGATTGTCTGGGACCAGTTGAACCGCGCGGTCATCGCGCTTCTTGCCGCCGGCTTACTGGTGCTGTTCGGCGCATTGGACCAGGCCGAGGCGCTTAAGGGGATCGACTGGAACACTATCGGCACGCTGGCCGGGCTGATGATCATGATGTCGATCGTTCAGCGGTCGGGAGTGTTCCAATATATCGCAATCCGCGCCGTGCAGATCGCGCGTGCGCACCCCGCGATGCTGCTGCTTTTGTTGCAGCTCGTGACCGGCCTTGTCTCGGCGTTCCTCAACAATGTTGCAACAGTGCTTTTGATGGCGCCGGTCACGCTTGGGATCACGCGAGAGCTGCAAATCCCGCCCTATCCCTTCCTCTTCGCCGAAGTGCTTGCATCCAATATCGGTGGCAGCGCGACGCTGATCGGCGATCCGCCGAATATCATGATCGGCTCGATTGCCGGACTGAGTTTTAACGCCTTCCTGCTGAACGTCGCGCCCGCTGCTGCCGCGGTGCTTGTGGCGCAAGTGCTGATGACGCACCTGGTTTGGGGCCGTGCGACGCGTGCCAGAGCCGAGAACCGCTTGCGAGTGATGACGATGAATGCGAGCGAGGCGATCGTCGACAGGCCGTTGCTCGTTCAATCGGTCGTGGTTTTGGCGTTTGTCGTGGCCGCCTTGATATTGGAGGACAAATTGCGTCTCGAGCCGGCCACCATCGCCATGGGCGGCGCTGCTGTGCTGATGCTGTTGGACAACTGGCGACATCACCGTCACGAGCAGACCGACAAGGTTACCAGGACCTTCACCGAAATCGAATGGATCACGATTTTCTTTTTCCTCGGCCTGTTCATCGTGGTGCATGCGGTCGAGGTTAGCGGCGTGATGCAAATTCTCGCCGATAAGCTAATCGCCATGACGGGCGACAACCTCGCCAGCGCCGGCTACACAATACTGTGGGGTTCGGCATTTATCTCGGCGATCATTGACAATATCCCATTGGTCGCGACCCTCATTCCAGTGATCAAGGCTGCGGGCTCGGCCTATGGTTCACCCGAACATATCGAACCGCTGTGGTGGTGCTTGTCGCTCGGCGCCTGCCTCGGCGGCAACGCTACGCTGGTTGGCGCATCGGCGAACCTCACCGTGGCCGGTATCGCGGAGCGCAACGGCATCGCCTTCGGATTCGTCAAATA
>DASPWC010000444.1:0-4826 GCA_035622055.1 Xanthobacteraceae bacterium
CGTCGGCGCCCACGGCGAAAAAGATGGCGGCGTCATTATCGCGGGGACCGGGACGGTCGCTTGGGCGGCGATCGAAGGCAAAACGTATCGCGTAGGCGGCTGGGGCTTGCCCATTTCCGATGAAGGCAGCGGGGCTTGGATCGGCAGTGAGGCGGTGCGGCGAGTCTTGTGGGCCTATGACGGCCGTGTTGCGTGGACGCCAATGCTGCGGTCGTTGTTTGCCGATTTTGCCGACGATCCGCACGCGATCGTCGGTTGGATCGCTTCGGCGTCACCGCGCGATTTTGGCTCGTTCGCGCCACGCATCGCCGATTACGCCAATCGCGGTGATACCGCTGCGATCGAATTGATGCAGATGGCGGCTGTCCATATCGACGGTCTCGCGGCGCGCTTGGTCGCGCTGGGCGCCCCTAGCGTGGCGCTCGTCGGCGGCTTCGCCGCCGCGCTACGGCCCTGGCTTGCGGCGGCGACAGAAGCGCATCTCATCGAGCCCGCCGGAGACGCGTTACAAGGCGCGATAACGCTTGCCCGCTCCGCCGCCGGGACGCTGCAACGTGTGGCGTGATCGTCGCCGGTGCGAAAGAAAGACCAAGCGATGACGCAGCGCGCCTTCGGCATGGAAAGTGATCTGCAAGAGGTCGCGGCGGCTGTCGGCCGCCAGATGCAAAGCCTTGCGGCTCCGCTTTCACGTTTGATCGAGCGGCTCGCTCATCGTCGGCCTGCGGTGGTCGTCACCTGCGCAAGAGGCAGTTCGGCGCACGCGGCAACGTTCGCCAAGCACTTGATCGAGCTCCACCTTGGCGTTCCGGTTGCGGCGGCGGCGCCGAATGTTGCGACCGTTTATCGGCGAAGCTTGAACTTGAAAGATCAACTGTTCCTGACGATCTCGCAATCCGGCCGCAGCGACGATCTTATCGAAACGACGGCAATGGCGCGAGCCGCAGGCGCGATCACGGTGGCTATCGTCAACGATCAAGCGAGCCCTTTGGCGCAAGCCGCGCAATTCGTCCTTCCGCTTGCCGCCGGTCCGGAGCGCAGCGTGGCCGCGACCAAAAGCTTCGTCACTTCGCTGGCGGCGCTGCTGCAATTGACAGCGGCTTGGACAGGCGATGCGGCGATGCGTTCGGCCTGCGCGAGGCTGCCGGCCCGTTTAGCCGAAGCAAACCAGCTGCACTGGGACGAGGCCCTTGGCGCTTTCGCCGATGCCGACAGCCTTGTCACGATCGGCCGCGGTCCCTCACTTGCCGTGGCCCGCGAGGCGGCCTTGAAGCTGAAAGAGACCTGTGCGCTTCATGCCGAGGCTTTCAGTGCCGCGGAGTTTCGGCACGGTCCGATTGCACTTGTTTCCAAGGCCTATCCCATTCTTGCGTTCAACCCTTTGGACGAAGCCGCAAAAGGTGTGGCGGATCTTGTCGCGGACTTGCGTCAAAAAGGAGCCTGCGCGCTCGTTGTCGAACCAGGCGGTGCACAAAGCGGCCGGCTGGCGGCGCTGGCGCCAGACCATCCCGACGCCGATGCGATCTGCATGATTCAGAGCTTCTATGCGTTTTTGGTCACACTGGCGGCGCGGCGCGGCACCGATGCCGATCAGCCGCGCCATCTCCAGAAAGTGACACGCACCCGATGAGCGTAGAGCCGAATAGGCATCCGCACGCAGTCGCGGCCGCTTGCCTGTTCGATGGCGTGAGCCTGCATCGGGACGCGGGGGTGATTATCGAGGGGGCGCATATCGCGGCAATCGTGGCGCGCGCAGAGCTTCCGCCAAATTTGCCGGTTCGCCAGTTGCCAAATGCGGTTTGGCTTGCGCCAGGCTTCATCGACGTTCAGGTCAACGGCGGCGGAGATGTTTTGTTCAACGACGCGCCGACCCCGCAGACCATTCGCGCAATTGTGGCGGCGCACCGGCGGTTCGGGACCACGTCGCTCCTGCCCACGCTGATCAGCGACAGCCCGACGAAGATGAAATCCGCGTTGACTGCCGTGGATGTGCTTGTCGGCGCTGAGCCGGGGGTTCTCGGTATTCATCTAGAAGGTCCCTTTATTTCGCCCGAGAAAGCCGGCGCGCACGATCCTCGCGCTATTCGGCCACCGACATCCGACGACGTCGCGATGATAGTCGCGCCGCGACAAGGCGTGACGCTTGTGACACTGGCCCCCGAGGAGGTACCGTGCGGATTTATCGGCAAGCTCGCGAGCGCGAGCGTTCGCGTGGCGCTCGGACATTCGATGGCAAGCTACGAGCAGACCCGCCAGGCGATGGCCGCGGGATTGACCGGCTTCACCCATCTCTTTAACGCCATGCGACCTTTGGAGTCTCGTGAACCTGGGCCGATCGCTGCCGCGCTAGAATCGCCGAGTGTTTTTTACGGCCTGATCGTCGATGGATTTCATGTCGCCCCGGCCACGCTGAGGCTTGCTTTGCGCGGCGCCGGCAATCCTATCCTGGTGACGGATGCGATGCCGCCAGTCGGCGGATCACGCGCGGCATTCACGCTCAACGGCGAAACAATCGTGGTGCGCGACGGCCGGTGTGCGCGCCAAGACGGCAAGCTCGCCGGAGCCTGCCTCGACATGGCCACGGCCGTGCGCAACTGCGTGCGATTGTTGAATGTGCCGCTCACCGATGCTCTTCGTTTTGCATCGGTAAATCCTGCGCAGTTTCTCGGGCTAGGGGATCGGCTGGGCAGGCTCGCGCCAGGAATGCGCGCCGACATGATCGCGATCGATCCCGAATCCATAGAAGTGCGTCACACCTGGGTAGCCGGGCTCACGAATTATATTCCACCGCTATGACGTCGGCGCTCCACGGGCGAGAACCGCTTTACGCCGCCATCTCCTGCACCATGGGGATGACCTTCCTTCCATAGAGCTCGATACAGCGCATGATCTTTTCGTGTGACAGCGTGCCGGCGCTGTATTTCATGTGGAAGCGGGAGGCACCAAGCGATTTTACCGTCGTTGCGATACGCCGCGCGACAGTCTGCCGCGACCCGGCGTAAAGCGAACCGCGTTCGATCTCTGAATCGAATTCTGCGCGTGTCATCGGCACCAACCGCGCTCGGCGCCGATGCGATCGCGCATCTTTTTGTAGTCCGGCCATAATTCCTCGCGTGCGGTATTGTCGCTTTCGGCCACATAGCCGTGGGAATGCACGCCGATCTCCCGGACCGGCCTGCCATTTTGCGCGAACGCTCGATTGTAGAGGTCGACGTAGGGCCGGAAACGGTTGGGATCGCCTTCGATAATCGCCAGCATGAGCGGGCAGGTCATATGCGCCGCGCGAATGACATTGCGGACTGCCGACGACGCCGATCCAGGTTTTGAACGTGCCGCTTTCGATCGGCGGAAAGATTCGCTGGTTCGTCAGGGGAGGGCGAGTGTGGCCTTGCCACGTGACGGCATCGTTCTTCAGGATCGTGGCGAACAGATCGAGTTTCTCGTCAAATAGCGCCTCGTAGTCGGACAGGCTGTAACCGAACAACGAATGATATCGCAAAGTGGGGCCGGTGATGTTCACCGAGCCCGATGACGTAAACGCCGACCTCGTCCGCCAGCGCGGCCTCTTCGACCACGTTACGAATGACCTGCGCTTGCGGCAGCAATTAGCCGTCGGGGCCGGCGGTTACGTCGCCGAACGTGTCCAGTCCGAGTTCGATCTTCTGTACCATTGGGTCTCGTATTCGTTAGGCCGCGCCCTTGCCAAACCGCGACTTGATTGGCATGTCGGGTCGCGGTCAAATTGGTTATTTTTCGCAGCCGAGCCAGGAATTCGGCGACAGAGTGCCGCGCAGCCATGGCGCAGGAACGGGGAAGTCAATGGGAAAGATAACGGTGGTTTCGGCAGCTGCGTGTGCACTACTGGCAGCGCCGGCAATGGCGCAGGACAAAACCGTCAAGATCGGCTTCATCTCGACCTTTAGCGGCCCAGCGGCCGCGATTGGCAACGATATGAAGAATTCATTCGAGCTTGGGCTTGACCATCATGGGCGTAAGTTGGGCGGCTTGCCGGTCGAGGTGATTTACGCGGACGATCAAATCAAGCCGGAAGTCGGGATACAGAAGACTCAAGAGTTCATCGAGTCCGATCACGTCGACTTCGTCGTCGGCTATATCTGGTCCAATGTGTTGCTTGCGTCCTTAAAGCCGCTGGTCGATTCCAAAACCATGACGGTCGTCACAAATGCCGGCGCGTCGCAGTTTGCCGGTGAATTGTGTTCACCCTACGCTTTTTCGACTTCTTGGCAAAATGATCAGACACCTGCGGCGGTAGGCCAATACATGAACCAAAAAGGCGTCAAGAGTGCCTTTTTGATCGGGCCCAACTACGCCGCTGGAAAGGACATGCTGGCGGGTGTGCAAACGAGCTTCAAGGGTCAAATCGTCGGACAAGAGCTGACGCGGTGGCCCGATCAGCTCGACTTCTCCGCCGAACTATCGAAGGCGCGCGCCGCCAAGCCGGATGCTATATTCGCATTCTATCCCGGCGGCGCCGGCGTCCAGTTCGTCACCCAGTATGCGCAAGCCGGCCTAAAAGGCCAAATCCCCCTCTATACCGCGTTCACCGTCGACGATCTGTCGCTGCCGCGATTGAAGGATCTAGCCATCGGCATTCCCGGCGCTCAGGAATGGGTCGCGGACCTGCCGAATCCCACAAACCAGAAATACGTCGCCGACTACAAGGCAAAATACAACGCCTCGCCTTCATTCTACGGTGCGCAGACCTATGACGCCGTAGCGCTGATCGACTCGGCGGTGACTGCCGTCAAAGGCGATCTCAGCAACAAGGAAGGCATGCGCAAAGAAATGGAAAAAGCCGACTTCAAATC
>DASPWC010000445.1:0-4535 GCA_035622055.1 Xanthobacteraceae bacterium
ATGAGGCTAGCCCGCTATCGGCATTCGGAGTATGTTTTCACGACGCCGCCAAAACCAAGAATAACGGCGTGCCCAAGTGGACCCGTTCGGAGGAAACGATGACCAACTCGCCCCTGCTCGCCCAATCGCGCCCGACCCGCCGTGAAATCTTAAAGTCCGCGGCGCTCGGTTCAGCGGCCGCAATCGCCGCACCCTATGTCAGAGATAGCTACGCCGCCGGTTCACTTTCGCTCGGCGTCTGGGACCACTGGGTTCCCGGCGCCAACAACACCCTGACCAAGCTTTGCAACGCATGGGGTGCGAACAACAATTGCGAGATCAAGATCGATTACATCACTTCCCAAGGCGAGAAGGACAAGCTCACGGCAGCCGCCGAAGCGCAGGCCGGCACCGGCCACGATATCATGTCTCATCGCGACTGGAATATTCGTATTCACCAGAACGTGCTCGAGCCAATGGATGACGTGATCGCTCAGCTCATCAAACAATACGGCCCAATCAGCCCGGTCGCCGAATATCTCGCCAAGATCAAAGGCGCGTGGCGCGGCATACCGACCACAGTCGGCAGCCAAGTAAAGCCGTGCTGTTCGCGCATCGACCTCTACAAACAACACGCCGGCATTGACGTGCAGGACATGTATCCTGCCGACGAGTCGAAATGGGACATGCAGAAGACCGATGCATGGACGTGGGATGCCTATCTGACGTCCGCGCAAAAGCTTTACCAGGCTGGCTATCCCGTCGGCTTGTCAATGGGACAGAGCAGCGACGCCGTCGACTGGGTCGGCGCTTTGTTCAACGCGTACGGCGTCGTCATGGTGGACGCCAAGGACAACATCAAGGTCAACTCCGACGAAACGCGCACGGCTCTTGAATATCTAAAGAAGCTGATGGCGGTGAATCCGCCGGAGGTCTACGCCTGGGACGACGCCGGCAATAACCGCTGGCTCATTTCGGGCAAGGGCTCGGGCATTATGAATCCGCCGAGCGCCTGGGCGGTCGCCAAACGCGACAATCCGCAAGTCGCGGCGCAATGCTGGACGCATCCGATGCCGCGCGGTCCGAAGGGCCGCTTCGTTGGCCAGCTGCCGCAATTCTATGGCCTGTGGAGCTTTTCGAAAAACAAAGAGGCGGCAAGGGATCTCCTGCTTTACATCTCGCAGAAGGAAGCGGTCGCCCAGCTGGTGGAATCCTCCTATGGCTACGATCTGCCCTCCTTCAAGACAATGTACGATCTCGATACATGGAAGAGAGTCGAACCACCTGTCGGGACTGTCTACGGCTATCCGCCGCGCGCGGACGAACAGACTTCGATCGCCGGCGCACCGGCGCGTTCCGAGGTCGGCGCGCAAATCTACAATCAGGCGATCAATACCGTCATGGTCGCCAAATTCACCCAGGGCAATGAGAAGCTCGACGATGTGATCAAGTGGGCAGAAAACGAGCTTGAAGGAACCTTGAGGGCATAAACGCCGTTCCGGTTCTATCGACAGGAAGCATGCCGGGCATGCCGGCATGCTTGCTAGGCGAGGACGAGACAGGTGATGGCTGACACCGTCCACACATGGTCGCCAACACTGCAACGGAGCAGGCTCCGGGGAATGGGCCTGAGCTCGTCTACGGCCCGTGGCCTGCACATTTTCCTGCGTCGCCGTTCGACTGTCGCCTTCCTGATGTGTCTTCCCTTGATCGTGATAATCGCCGGGCTCGTAATGTACCCGGCAATTTATTCCATCTATCTAGCCATGCTGAACAAGGCGCAGACGCGCTTTATCGGGCTCGGCAATTTCAGCTTCCTGCTCTCTCGTGACGTGTTCTTGATGGTGGTGGAGCAAACCGCCATCTTTGCGCTTACTGCGGTGTTCTTCAAAGCGCTGATCGGATTGATTACCGCGCATCTCATCAACAATCTCCCGGCCAAAGGACAGCGCAAATGGCGCGGCATGCTGCTGGTGCCCTGGGTCATCCCGCTGGCTCTGTCATCGCTGGGCTGGTGGTGGCTGTTTGACCCCACGCACTCCGCCTTCAACTACGTTCTTTCGTCGCTCGGCTATAATCAGGTGCCTTGGCTGAGCAATCCATATTGGGCGCGGTTCTCCGTCATCCTCGTTAACGTCTGGTTCGGCGCGCCGTTCTTTCTCATTATGTATTTGGCGGCGCTCAAATCGGTGCCCGAGCAGCTTTACGAAGCCGCTGCGATCGACGGCGCCAATGCCTGGCAGAAGTTTCGGCATATTACGTTGCCGATGATGCGCAACATCATCGCAATCACCGTGCTATTCTCGCTGATCGTCACGTTCGCCAACTTCGACATCGTGCAAATCATGACGGCGGGCGGCCCGCGCAACATGACGCACGTTTTCGCCACCTACGCATTTATGCTGGGTATCCGCTCCGGCGACCTACCACTCGGCGCCGCTACATCGCTTTTCATGTTCCCCATCCTGGGCTTCGCCGCGATCTTCATCCTGCGCGGAGTGCGCAAGCGCGGTAGAGAAATCGGATGAGCACCGCCGCAGTCGTCGCACGCGGCGACGGTCAAGATTTGGGCCTGCGCGCAAGCCTGAGCCGCAATCGTCGCTGGGCGCTGATCGCGTCTTACTTTTTCTTGGTGATATTCGCGATTTTCTTTCTGATACCGCCTTATTACATGATCGTCACCGCGTTCAAGAGCGATGCCGAAGTCGCGCGGATGGCGACCAATCCATGGCTCATCTCTGACGGCGTTACCCTCGATCAATTCAGAATTCTGTTGACACAAACCGACTTTCTTACGTTCTTCAGAAATACCATCGTCGTGACGATCTGCGTCGTCGCGATCACCATGGTTGTCAGCGTGCTCGCCGCCTTTTCGCTCGGTCGGATGAAGTTCTGGGGCTCGAGCATCCTCGCCACCGGAATTTTCCTAACCTACCTCGTGCCGGACACGCTGCTGTTCATTCCGCTGTTTCAGATCGTAAAGGCAGTCGGACTGCTCAACTCCTATTGGGGCATGGTGCTGGTCTATCCGACGCTGACTGTGCCATTCTGCACCTGGATCATGATCGGCTACTTCCAGTCCATCCCTAAGGAACTCGACGAGGCGGCCCTGATCGACGGCGCGGGGCATCTGCAGATGCTGACGAAAATCTTCATACCGGTTGCATTGCCGGGAATCATCGCCGCCATGATCTTCGCCTTTACGGTCTCGTGGGCCGCTTTCGTCTATCCGATGGCGTTTCTTTACTCGGCGGATCAGCAGGTCCTCACCGTCGGCACCGTGACTAGCCTGATCCGCGGCGACGTCTACAAATGGGGGATGCTGATGGCTGGTGCGCTCTTGGCCGCCGCGCCTCCGCTCGTGGTCTATGCTTTCCTCATGGACTACTACATCGCCGGCCTGACCGCGGGCGCCACGAAAGGTTGAGGTCAAGGGTTCGTCACATGGCTGAAGTCTCGCTGCGCAATGTCGTCAAGCGCTTTGACAATGTCGAGGCCGTGCGCAGCATCAATCTCGACATCCCGGACAACGAATTCGTCGTTCTTGTTGGTCCATCCGGTTGTGGAAAGAGCACAACTCTGCGCATGATTGCCGGGCTCGAAGAGGTTTCATCTGGTGAAATCTATATTGGGGGAGAGATCGTCAACGATCGGCCTCCGAAGGATCGCGACATCGCGATGGTGTTCCAGAACTACGCGCTCTACCCGCACATGACGGCGTACGAAAATATGTCGTTCGGACTGAAGCTGCGTAAATTCTCCAAGGAAGAGATCCGCAAACGCGTCGATAACGCCGCCCGCATCCTCGACATCACCGAACTCTTGGACCGCAAACCGAAGGCGCTGTCCGGCGGCCAACGCCAGCGCGTCGCAATGGGGCGCGCCATCGTGCGCAATCCGAAAGTGTTCCTGTTCGACGAACCGCTGTCGAATCTCGACGCCAAGCTGCGCGTACAAATGCGCACGGAAATAAAGCGCGTGCATCAAATGGTGAAGACCACGACGGTCTACGTCACCCACGATCAGGTCGAGGCGATGACGCTGGCGGATCGCGTGGTCGTCATGAATGGCGGCTCGATCGAGCAGATCGCAAGCCCGCAGGATCTTTATCACCGCCCCAAGACGCGCTTCGTCGCCGGATTTATCGGCTCGCCGGCAATGAATTTCATCCGTTGCCGGGTCGAACAGAACGGCACCGGGCGGCAAGTGCGCATTTCCGAGAAGATCGCTTTGCCGATACCGGCATCGCGATCGCGGTTCCAGTCCCTGGTTGGAAAAGAGCTGACGTTGGGACTGCGGCCCGAGCACATTACCGAGCCACGCCGCAGCGATCGCGACCAGCAGAGCGAGTTCACCACTACGCTCGATGTCGTCGAGCCGATGGGGATGGAGACGATGGTCTATTTCACCGTCGACGGTCAGGAAATTTGTGGCCGCGTCGACCCGAGCAGCGCCGTCGGACCCGGCAATGCGATGCGGCTTCATGCCAATATGGAGCACATGCACTTGATCGATCCGCAGAGCGGATTGGTGCTTTAGGATTCGTAAGACTTAGT